>JBBQDB010000004.1:0-60265 GCA_038319245.1 Gemmatimonadales bacterium | reverse complement strand
GTTTTCGTTTAACTGATCGCCCATGACCGACGATACGCCGACCCGCCCGCTGCCTGTACTACGCGCGATGATCGATGCGCTCGATCGTGATTTGCTGCACACCATGGCGCGTCGCATGTCGCTCGTTGCCGAAGTTGCGGCCTACAAACGCGCGAATGGTGTAAAGATCCGAGACGCGCAACGCGAACACGACGTGCTGGCGGATCGTCGCGCGCGCGCCGAAGCACTCGGCCTTCCAAGCGGTGAGATCGAATCGATCTTTCGCGTGCTGCTCCGCTCCAGTCGCGATCATCAAGCGGCGTTGCGAGCCGAAGTGCCGTTGCACGACGAGCCGCGTCGCGTCGCCGTCATCGGTGGCAACGGCGGTATCGGACAGGTCGTGGCGCGACTCTTTGGCGATCTCGGCCACCACATCCTTATCGCCGATACCGACACAGCGCTCACGGCCGCTGCCGCGGCGGCTGCGGCTGATGTTACAGTCATCAGCGTGCCGATCGACGTCACGGAGTCTGTGATTCGCGCCGTCGGGCCGCACGTGCGCGAAGATGCGCTATTGATGGACGTCACGAGCATCAAGGAAGCACCGGTCGCGGCCATGCTGGCTTCGACAAAGGGCAGTGTACTCGGCGCTCATCCGATGTTCGGTCCGAGCGTGCATACGCTGCAAGGACAGCGCGTGGTCCTCTGTCGTGCACGCGGCGACGCCTGGGCGGACTGGGTTTCGCGTACGCTGGTGTCTCGTGGTCTTGTCATTACCGAGACCACACCGGTGCAGCACGATCGCGCGATGTCCATCGTTCAGGTGTTGACGCACTTTCAGACGCAGGTCCTTGGTTTAACGCTCGAACGCCTTGGCGTACCGCTCGAGGAAACCATGCCCTTCACCTCTCCGGCGTACCTGATGGAGCTGTACGTCGCGGCGCGCCACTTTGCGCAGGACCCCGGTTTGTATGGGCCGATAGAAATGCGCAATCCACGCACGCCCGAAGTGACGAGCGCATTCAGTAACGCCGCGCGCGACCTCGCGGTCGTGTTGGCGACAGGCGATCAGGTGGCTTTCACGCGGATGTTCGCAGACGTGCGCGCGTTTTTTGGCGATTTCACCGTCGAAGCGGTGCAGCAGTCAAGCTTCCTGATCGATCGTATCGTCGAGCGCACCTGACAGCGACTGCACGAATGCACTAGTTCGGTAAAACGGCGACGCGTTCCAACAGTCCGCGGCTTCGCATCCACGCCGCACAGAGTGGCATCCACATGGCGAGCGCTGGGTCGGTCGCTGCCATTCCGAATCCGTGTCCGCCCTTCTGAGTCTAATCGCATCGACGGATGATGCCACCGCCGGCGATCTTGGTACCTTCCTTCTCTGTCGCGAGATGCGGGTAACCGCCACCCGGAAAGAGCACCACACATACAGCGAATCTTGTCGCGGAACGGATTGGGCGTCATCCTGTATTCATCGCACGGGTGACACTGCGTCGTTCAACCTCGCGCGTGCTTCTGCATCACCACATCGAGTCGTCGTGCCGTTCTCCTCTTTCCGTTCACCCATGCCCGGCACACTGCAACGCATCTGGATCAAGCGCGCGAAGCTCGGCCCGATGGACCCGGTCGATGCGGCGCGACTGCGCACTAATCGTGGGCTGGTGGGCAATGCCAATCAGGGTGGCCGTCGACAGGTGACCATCATTGAAGCGGAGCGTTGGGCGGAGCACATCGCAGCGATAGGTACGGCGATCGATCCATCTCGACGACGTGCGAATCTGCTCGTGCAGGACTGCGCGCTGGCCGACTCGCGCGGCAAAGTGCTGCGCATCGGTTCAGTGCGGCTGCAGATCGCTGGCGAGACCAAGCCCTGTCACCAGATGGACGAAGTGCAGCAGGGGCTGCAAGCGGTCATGCGTCCGAATTGGGGCGGCGGTGCGTTCGCGATCGTACTGGATGACGGGGAAATCGCAGTCGGCGACACCGTGACGTGGGAACCAGTCGAGGGTGCTGCGTGATGCTGCTGCTCCGACGCGTCGAAGACCGCATCTTCGGTTTCGCGGCCGAGGCGGAGTATCGTTTAAAGATTTCGCCGCGCGGCACGCGCCTAGTTCCGACGGCCATGCATCGATGGATGCTGCGCTCTTTAATAGCTGCGTTCGTACTTCTCTTTGGCGTATTCGCATTCACTTCCGGTGCGACGCGTACTCGCGCCCTCCTCGGTGTCGCACTCGGCGCGTTGCTTGCCGCGCTGGGACTGCTCATGTTCGATGCGCGACGCGGGATGTCGAGCACCGCGGCCCCCACACGGCGTCAGTCTCCACCGCCGCCGCAAAAACCGCAGTCCCAATCGTCGCGAAAGCGACCGTAGAGTCAGCAGCCGTAGCGGCAGCAGCGGGAGCGGCGCGTTGTAGGAAACCACGCCGCGCACCGCACGAGCACTCCCTAATTCGGTGGTCCCAGCGGGCTGGGCGCGCAGCCCGTCGGCCGTACAGAATACGACACTCCCGCAATGCGCCATCCGCCCGCGGTCTGCAGCAGCGTGAAGACGTCAACACCGCAGTGCGAGAAGACGCCGTCGATGTGGAAGTCGTACCGTGCACGTACTTCGGCCAGCGGGCCGTCGAACCACACCGACGGCGACCACATACGCTCCAAGAAGCGCTCCTTGCCGTTGGGCAAGTTCTGCATGAAGTCGGCGAACGTCTGCACCCGCGCCGTTGGCGCTGCGCCAGAAGCGCCTTCGCGCGCACTCGTGAACGTACCGCCCGCCAGCAGCAGTGGCCGAGCCATCGCCGTATCCCGGGTGCTGATGGCGCGCAGCAGGGTTTCTGACGCCAAAATCACCGCGGCGCTGTCAGCAGGTCCGTGAGTGGCTCGTTGCGCTGTGAGAATGGCAGGCAGCGAAATCGCTGCGAGGAGCGCCCAAGCAAGCGGCAGAACGCGAGCGATCGGTCGGGGTACAGGCATGCAGCATGTCTCCAGCGTTCAAGAAGAGTACCTACGCGAGTATCTTTCACCATGCGCACTTTCCGAACAAAAAGTATCCATCCGCAGCGAACGCTGCGCGTGCCGGTCCGCGTCTCGGGCCTCACGGGCACTGCCAGCGTCGTAATCGCGGCCGTCGCTTTCGCGTCACCACTCGCCGCCCAGCGCACCACCAGTATTCGCGACCGCGCCGCACAGGAAGCGCCGCGACCGGTCGGCGGCCTGAGCGTTGTCGACGGGATCGTTACCGACAGTCTGCTGCGTCCACTCGGCTCGGCCGATGTGTCAGTCGTCGGCATTGGCGCGCGCGTCGTCACCTCCGAAAACGGGCGCTTTCGTTTGTTGCAGGTTCCGCCCGGGCAATATCTGCTCGTCGCACGACGCATCGGCTTTGCGCCTACGTCGGGGATTATCGAAGTGCCCTCGTCTGATACGCTGCGTTTGGCCTACACGCTGATGCGCTCGTCCAATATGCTCGACACGGTGCGCGTCAAAGAGCGTCGGGTATCGCTGCGCATGGCCGAGTTCGAGGGGCGACGACTACAGGGCGTCGGGCAGTTCATCACGCAGGAAGAGATCGAGCGCCGCGGCTCGAGCAAGGTGTCCGACTACCTGCAACTGATGCGCGGCATCAATGTGTCGCCACAGACCAGCTCACAATTCGCTGGTACGATTGCCATCTCCAAGCGCGAAGGTGGCAGCGTCGGTGGTGACGGATCTGGTGCGTGCGCGCTGCAAGTGTTTCTGGACGGCATCGTGATGCCACGCTTCTTCAATCTCGATCTGCTCCCGTCACCGAAAAATATCTCCGGCATCGAGGTGTACTCGGGCGCGGCGACGGCACCGGCGCAGTTTGGCGGTGCGGATCGGCGGTGCGGCATGATTCTCGTGTGGACGCGCGACGGGTATTACTAAGTCGTAGCGGATTTTTGACCTGATCGATGACAAACAAAAGCGCCCCGCGAGAGCAAGTCTCGCGGGGCGCTTTTGTTGATGCCTGGCTCGCGTCGAACCAGGCACCGTACACGTCAGCTGATCAGCAGCCCGGGCCAGCCAGCGACGGATCCTTTCCGACGCGCACGAGGCACTCGGCCTGCGGAATCGGCATGACCCTCGCCACGAAATGATTCGAGGCGTCGAGCGGCAACGTGTTGAGCAAGTTGTAGCGGCGCATGTCCACCCAACGCGCGCCTTCCAGCAGCAGCGAGTAGCGCTTCTGGAGCAAGAGTTCTGTGAGCACAGCCGCCGCCGGCGAAGCCGACGTCAGCGTCGACGGCGCAAGGCCACCCGAGTTCACGCGAATCTGGTTGATGATCGCCAGCGCGCCGGCAACATCATTCGTGCCGAGCAAGCCTTCCGCGCGGAGGAGCAACAGCTCTTCGTTGCGAATGATTGACACCGAGCCCGAGATCGACGCATCGCCCGTATAACCAAGGGAAGACGCGATGCCCGTCACACCGGCTGGCGGACCACGCGACGTCTTGGACTTCACCTTCGCGAGGTAGCGATTGTCCTTGGTGCCGTCGGCCTTAAGCGGCGCGTCGGTTTCAGTGGACGGGTGGAGAAATAGATCCGCCGAACTGCCGAAGAACGGGTTGCCGGTATCGCCAGTGGTTCCCGAGTACGGCTGGAACGGCCCCGCATCGAGATCAGCACGGCTGGTCGCGGCCGTGTTCATGAACGACGCGGACAGCGCCGTTAACGAACGTTGCCACGCTGCGGCACCGCCACCCGATGTGGCGTAGTACGCCGCGGCCTTACCCGCGATCGCCCGATTGAACTTGGCGAACGTGGCCGGCGTGTTGAAGCCCGCGAAGCCCGCGTGAAGCGTGAACGGGAATGCCGCGCCGCCGGCTGCGAGCGCCGTGTTACCGTCGTCGAGCGTGCCGAGGATGTACTTGTACATCGAGTCACGCGAAACGAACGCGGCGATGTCCGACGCGTTCTGCTTGATCTCGACGACACCGCCGAGCGTGTCGCGGCCAGAGATCACTTCCAGCAACTCGAGCCCTTCGATCGTCTTGGCGAAGCCCGTCGCCGCGCTCTTCTGCGCGGCAGTGAGTGTGCCGGACGCAGCGACCGACTTCTTCAGGTTAAAGATGTCGCGCAGGTTGCCGTATTGCCCGCCCCACACGCCCACGGCGAACCCGGCCGGATCCAGCTTGTTGGCGCCCGTAATGCCTTGCAGGTAGGCCGACGTGTTACGGCCTTCCTGCGGCGTGTAGATGAACATCTCGCGACCGAAGCGGCCGAAGTCGTTGATGAGTCCGCCGCGACCATTTCGAAGTTGACGGAGCAAGCCAGTGGCCTGCAGCTGCAGCGCCTGAGGATCGGCGCTGGCCGCAGCAACCGTCGGCGTGTTCGGATTCGTGATCTGGAGCTGGTCGCTGCTGCACGCGGCAACAGCCACGGTCGTCAGCGCCAGTCCGAGCGTGCGGGAAACGGTCAAGGCGTTCCTCATAGGAGTCGTCGTCATGGGCTTAGAACCCCACGTCGAGGCTGAAGAAGTACTGGCGGCTCGACGGAAACGGCGCGAGGTCGATGAACCGCGTGAAGTTGGAGTTGCCGAAGTTGCTGAATTCCGGGTCGTAGCTCCAATACTTCGAGAACATGAACAGGTTACGGCCGCTGAGGTTGAAGCGGAGGCTCGACGCGCCGGGGATCTTGGACGCCCATGACTGCGGCGCCGTGTAGTTGAGCGTGATTTCGCGAACCTTCACGTACGTACCGTTCTGGATGTACGGACGGATGTCGCCAGCGGCGAACGTCGCGTAGCGCTGCGCGCCTGCGGCAACATAGTCACGCGCCTGACCGCCTTCGTCGAACAGGTTGTTCGTCATGTCAGACACCGATCCGCCGTTGCGCCAATCGAGCAGGAACGACAGGCCGAACTTCTTCCAGGTGAAGTCGTTGCTGAACGTCGTCGTGTGGACCGGATTCGAGTCAAACAGGATCGTGTCGCGCACCGCGCCGTTCAGACCAAGCGGCGCATTGCCCCAGATAAGCGTGGAGCGCGTGTTGGCGGCGATGCGATTGCGGCCGTACGTCGATCCGAACGAGCTGCCGGCGGCGAACGACGGCACTGGGATGTTGTCGGTGCGCTGCACGTTCGCGTTGTAGATGAGACGCGACGACCACTCGAACGATCCCTTGCGGAACGGCACGGCGGAAATCGTCATCTCGTTGCCTTGCACCGAGAGTTGACCACCGTTGATGATCTGCGTGCCCAAGCCAGACGACGGCGGGAGCGGGAAGGTCAGCAACAGGTTGCTGATGCGACGCTGATAGCGCGTCAACTCGAGATTCAGGCGCGATCCGAACAACGTGATGTCGGTACCGAACTCGGTCTCGTTCATCGTTTCCGGCTTGATGCCCGTGTTGCCGAGCGTGCCGTTCGAGACGAGTGAGCTCTGGCCGCCGATCAAGCCACCGTTCGCGTACAGAATGTCACGGTCGCCGTAACGTGGGCGGTTACCGGACTGGCCGACGGCGACGCGGAACTTGATATCGTCGATCTTGTCGGTGAACGGCTTCACGAAGCGATACGAACCGGACACCTTCGGAAAGACATAGAACTTGGCACGATCGCCGTTGGCGCTCGAGCGGTCGGCACGGAAGCCAGCGTTGATCGCAAGCTTTTCGTTCAGGCCGAGGAGCTGCTCGTTGACGTAGTACGACTGGTCGCGGAACTCGTTCTTGCCGTTAGTGACGGCGAGATCGGTCGCACCAACCGGCACCTGCACGGTCGGCAGCAGGCCACGGCCACGCAGCGAGTACGTGTTCAGCGTCTGGTTTTCGTACGAGGCACCGACGGAGGTCGTTGCCGACGTCAGCAGCTTGTTCCCTGGCGTCCAGGTCCAAACGGCATTGACGCCCTGGTTCATTTGGAAGCTCGACGCGTTGACCTGATTTGCCGTGCCGAGGAAGTTGTCGGCCGACTCGTACTGCAGATAGTTCGGCGAGTACTGGTAGCCTTCCTGCTGGAAGCGATCGATACCGGCCAGATAGGAGAGCTGCACCGAGTTGTGCGCCGTGCTGACCAACGTGTAGTTAGCGCGCACGTTACCGGCCTGACGCCACACGTCTTCCTTATTAACGAGGTTGTTCAGGACGTCGAACGGGTTGGACGTGCCGTTGCCACCGCCGTTGAACGGCATCGACACGGGGCGGTTGGTCAGCGGATCGATCGCCTGCAGATCGATGATGGCCGGCGAGTAACCGAACGTGTAGATGGGGCTCGTGCCGGAGTTGTCGTTACCGCCAACGCCGCGCTGGAAGAAGTTGTGCGTGACATCGACGCCCGCGCTGATGGTCAGCTTGGTGCCGATCGACTGGTCGAGGTTGATGCGGCCACCGGTGCGACGCGCACCCGTGTTGATCATGATGCCGGATTCCTGACGGTCGTTGAGCGAGGCGAAGAAGCGCGTGTTGTTCACGCCGCCCGCCGCGGAGAGCAACGTTTCGAACGACGGCGAGGTGCGGCCGTAAAGCTGCTGCTGCCAATCGTAGAACGGGCACTTCGGGTTGCACGCCGCTTTCGCGGCCGCGTCACCGATCGGTCCGCCGGTCCAATCCTTTACCGACGCATAGTCGGCAAAAGAGCGCGACGAGAGATTCTTAAGCATCGACTGCGAGCCAACGCGCTGCGTGACGTTCCACGTCGCCTTGCCTTGCTTGCCGCGCTTGGTCGTGATCACAACGACGCCGTTCGTGGCGCGCGAGCCGTAAATGGCCGACGCCGCCGCCGACTTGAGCACCTCAATGCTCTCGATGTCGTTCGGGTTGAGGTCGGCGAGACGGTTGACGACCTGGTCCTGGCTGGAGCCGGTCGAACCCGATGCGCGGGTGACCGAGCTGGCGCCGGACGAGATCGACGCGTTCGAGATGATGATGCCGTCTACGACGTAGAGCGGATCACCCTGGCCGAGTACCGACGTGGCGCCACGGATCTGGATCTGGGCACCACCGCCCGGCGCGCCGCTGTTTTCGAACATGCGGGCACCAGCCACCTTACCGGCGAGATTGCTCTCCACCGAGCGGGCCGGAACCTTGTTCAGTTCTTCGGCGCTGACGGTCGAGATTGACGTAGCCGCCACGCGACGATCCGTCACGGTAGCTGCACCGGTCACGGTCACGCCTTCGAGCTGCAGCACGTCGCGCTCGAGCACGAAATCGGCCGTCTTTTCGGCCGGACCCACGCGGATGGTCTGCCGCTTGAATCCAAGCTGGCGCGCGAGCACCAGTACTTCGCCCATCGGGACGCGGAGGCGGTATTCACCCTTTTCATTTGTACGCGTGCCAACCTGTTGGCCCACGATGCCGACCGTCACGTCAGCGATCGGCTGACCGGTGACGGCCTGCGTCACCTTACCGGAGACGTCGCGTGTTTGTGCTTCAGCACGGAATGGCAGCAGTGCAACTGCGGCCAGCACCGCGAGGGACTTCAAGAACCTACCCATAGAGGGTCTCCGAAGGAGTGGAACGGAGAAACGAGAACTGCAGAGCACCGAAATCGATCGACATTCGTGGGACAAGCCGCTGTGCCCGGTTCATCCATACGAATACCAGCCGACAGAGTGCGGGGGAAACTACGTCACAAACAACGTTCGTCTAGGTCGCGTCACAGTAACATCCGCGGGTCGAACCCTCTTGCGCGCGGGACAATCAGCGCCCCAAAGCTCCGAGTGGGCCGCCAACCCGCTGCATGCACTGCGAAGCAAGCTCTGCATTAGTGGTCGAGTCGGCGCGCTCGGCCATCGTCGAATCGCCAACCAGCTAGATCGCCGGACGCGCCTGCATCGACTTCGACGCGATCGAGGAGGTGAACGTGATCGCCGCAAGCAGTGCCGACGTCGGCCGCGGTGCGAAGCGCCTGAGTACGCGTGTTCTGATGCTTTCGAACTTCACGATCACGCAATCGTCATGAGGGAGACCGTAGGGCAGTGGACGCGACCGTTCACATCGCGCGTTGGCCAAAGGCACGACGAATCGCGACCGTCCGTTCCAACTCGTCACGCGATTGCAGCACCTTCTGGCGCAGATCGGCGGCGAGCGCAGGGTGCGCGCGTAACCACGCATCGATATCCGACAACGCCTCCGCGCTCGTCTGCCCGCCGATTGTCGCGCCAAGCCAGCTGCCAAGAAAGAAGATGCGACGGTTCTGCTGAATCCACGGCAGAGTATCGAGGGCGGGTATGAGGAAGGCGCGCGTTAGATCGCCGCGCTCCGTGTCGTGAAACGCGCGTAGGCTCGATGTCACCCATTCTTCGTTGAGCGACTGATCCGCAAACCAGCGCGTGAAGTACTCACCCTTGGACGTGCTGGTCGGGCGCGCTGCCTCAGCGACGAACGCTTGCCGTTTGCCTTCGGTGGTGGAGTCGCGCCGAGCTTCCGCGCGCAATCGTGCGTCGGCGTACGGGGAACTCCGCGCAATCAGTCGGGTGACAATTGCCCATCGCGTTGGCGGACGCAGGGGCACCCCCGCCGCGGCATTGGCGTCGAGCCAACCGTCGAGTCGTGCCAATGCCACGGAGTCTTGGGCCAAGCTGATCACCGCATCGAGCTGCGCCTTGCGTTGCCCATACGCCAGCGTGGTGTCAGCCGCACCGCGCAACAACACCTGTTCGGCGCGCGCACGCAGCGTGTCGGCCGACGCATGTTCGGCGTAGCGCGTGAGTGCCGTCGTGATGCGTCCAACAAGGTTACCGGCAAGTTGTTCATCTCGCTCGGTGGGTAACTCGCGCAACGCGAGCGCGGCATAGCGCACCGGCGAGAGTCGCGCTTCTCGCACGAGATCCCACAGCGCACCCCACAGCATTGCGCGCGTGAAGTCGTCTTTGACACTACCGATGCGTCGTTCGAGCCAGCGCACACTCGCCGTGTCCGGGAGCACGAGTGCGTAGCCGAAATCACCATCGTTGGCAAACACGAACGCGGGTGCGTTGCGTCCGCGCGCCGCTGAGACGACCGTTCGCTCGTGGTCGAGCAATACCGGTAGTCGCACGGCCGCAGTGCTGTCATCGTAGTACAGCAGCAGTTGCATCTTGAGTGGCCATGCGCCACGTCCGGAAATCGACGGCTGCGCGGCGCGCTGCGTCAGGGTGAGCTGCTCGATGCGTCCATCGCGCACCACGAGCTGCTGCTCGACGATGGGCATCCCCGGGCGCAGAATCCACTGCGCGCCCCACGGTGTGAGATCGCGTCCCGACGCCTGACCGACCGAGTGCAGCAGGTCACGCCACGTTGCATTGCCGTACGGATGCGTGCGCAGGAAATCGCGCAGCCCTGCCTGAAAGGCGCGCTCGCCAACGAGATAGTCGAGCTGGCGCAGAATACCCGGCGCTTTGTTGTAGACGATCGGACCGTAGTTGCTCTTTGCCTGGTCGAGGTTGCGCAGCGTTTGCCACACGGGCGTGGTGCCGGCCGTCGCATCGGTCGCGTACGCCACCGGTTTGTTGCGCAGATAAAAGGTCTTCCACGCGTTTGACGTCGGCTCGAGGGCAGCCTGCATTTTGGCCGCCATGTATGTGGCGAATCCTTCCTTTAACCACAGATCGTCGAACCATCGCATCGTGACGTAATCGCCAAACCACTGATGCGCGACTTCGTGAAAGGTCGTGGCTTGCCGGCCGAGCAACTGCGAGACGGTAGGACGCTCGCGATAGATGAAGTTCTCTTCGTTGTAGAAGACCGCACCGGGATGCTCCATGCCGCCAAAGGGGAATGCTGGCGCAAGGAGGAAATCGAATTTGCCAAACGCGTACGGCACGCCGAACCAATCGCCGAGCCAGCGGAGCGCGCGTGCATTCATCTGAATGAGCGTGTCAGATTCTACTTCGGCGGCGCGTGAGCGTCGCGACCAAAGCGAAAGGGGCACTGGCGTCCCTTTCGTGGTTAGTGCGACGTTGCGCGTGACGACGTTCCACGGGCCGGCGGCGAACGCGATCAGGTACGTGCTGAGCGGCGCGGTTTCGGTGAAGTGATGGACGACGGTTGCCGCAGTCGAATCGCGTGCGGTTGCGACGCCGTTACCGAGTGCGCGCCACGAGGGCGGCGTGGTGAGGGTGAGCGTAACGCGCGCCTTGAGATCCGGTTGATCGAAGCAGGGGAAGAGCAGGTTCGCATCCGATGGAACGAGCAGCGTGTACAGGTAGTCTGCGCCGTCAGTGGCGTCGCGTGCGCGAATGATGCTCGCGCCGGCAGGTGCGATCGGTGCGCGGAAGGAGACGACCACGTGGTTCGTTCCGGCCATGCTGTACGACGCTGGGATACGCACATGGGCCCCATTCCAGTACGACGACGGCGCACCGCCGAGCGCGTGACCGTTTACGCTGAGGCTACTCACGCCGATGCCGCGGAAGTCGAGTACGATATCTGCCGCGGACAATTGCACGAACGACACATCAACCTCGCCCACGGCCGTATCACGTTGCGTGACGTCAAGCGAGAGGGCATAGCGCACGTCGTGCACATGTGTCAGGCGATACGCCGCGAGTTCGCGTGAGACGCCCGGGGTGCTGCCCGGAGCGCTGGTCGTCAATGCGCGACGCGTCGGGCTCGCGGCGATGGTGGTGCGGGCGCGGCCGCCCGACTGCGCTTTCACCGGACTTTTCGCGAAGACAAGGTACGAGCTGGCGAGGATCGCCAGCCGCGTGGTGCGCCCGACGGCGCGGCAGCAAACTGACGCGGCGAGGCGCGCGAGCGCACGCGGGGTGCTGCAGGCCGCGAACGGCGAGGTAAGCTGTGTGGCGCAAGTGGTCGGCATGAGACAGCCTACCGCACGCACCTCCGACGCGGCAAGCATCTTCGGGGTGATTCCGCGCCCAATGCCCTACCGCATACTATTTACTGTAGAGGTCGCTTGGGAATTAATTCCTGCCCTCATACGTCCAGTCAGTTGTAGCCGACGATTGTTCGGCAGCGCCCGCCTTCCGCAGTCAAATTCAGCGTTCCGGAGCCTCCTTGATGATTCGAACGGTCCAATCACTCGCCGTTGCCGCTGTCCTGCTCGCGGCAGCAGCCTGCAGCAGCACTAGCGACAAAACCCCGACGGTTCCCGTCGCGGCAACCATAACACTGACGCCGGCAAGCACGTCGTCCTTCGCGTCGTTCGGCGAGACGCGTGCCATTATCGCGCTGGTGAAGGATGCATCTGGCGTCGCGCTGGCAAGCCCCACGGTGACCTTCGCGTCGAGCAACGCCGCCGTCGCCACTGTTACTGGGAGCGGCACGACCGCCACGGTCACATCGGTCGCCGATGGTTCCGTTACGATCACCGCCACCAGCGGTGCGGCGACCGCGACGGTCAGCTTTACCGTCGCGCAAAAGTTCGCGACATTGGCTGTGACGCCGGCTAGCCCGAGCATCGGCATCGGCGGAACAGTTGCCCTGCAGGCGAGCGCGCGCGATGCGAAGGGCAGCGCAATCGCCGCGGCTGCCGGCGCGACGTATACGACGGGCGCCGCTGGCACCGCGATCGTCAGTTCCGCTGGTGTTGTAACCGGTATCGCACCAGGCGCCACGGTTATTACGGCGTCGCTCACGCGCGACGGAACGACGGCGACGGCGACGGCGGCGATCACCGTCGTGCGGCCAGTGGCCGCGGCAAGCGCGGTCGAAGTGACGACGCCCAACTTTAATTTCGTTGCGCCGACGGTAACGCTCGCCGTCGGTGGTACGGTTACATGGAGCACCGGTACCGTCGGCCACAACGTGACCTTTTCGGCGGTGACCGGTGCGCCGGCCAACATCGCCACGGCGGCGAGCACGTCGACCGCACGCACGTTCACGACGGCCGGCACGTTCCCGTACAACTGTACGTTGCATGCCGGCATGACCGGTACGATTGTGGTCGCGCCGCCCTCGTTCATTGCACTGCTCAACGGCGCCAATGAGCGACCGACGGCGACGTCGTCCACCGGCACCGGTGGGGCCGTCATCACGCTCAACGGCGCGACGGTGAATTACACCGTCGCCTACCAGGGCCTCACCGGCGCGCCGACCGGCTTGCATATCCACACGCCTGGCGGCATTAACGCCACCGCAGGCGTCAGCGTCGACCTGCTTACGACGCCCCAAACAACCACCTCGGGCGTGCTCACCGGCACATTCACCGCGGCCAGCATCCGCACGGCTGGTGTCTCGCTGGATTCAATGGTGACGCTGCTCCGCAACGGGAATGCGTATGTGAACGTCCATTCCAGCACGTTCCCGGGCGGCGAGATTCGCGGACAAGTCGGAACGCCGTAAGTCGTTTGTGGTCTCGTCTTTCAGACCAAACGCCCCGCCCCGATGCAGTCATCGGGGCGGGGCGTTTGCCTTGCATCACATGCGGCATGGTGAGTGACTTGTGTGCGTCGTGTTTGCGATGAGTCTAGTGCCGTCGCTAGTCGATCATCGGCTGCGCGATGCGATCTGCGCGATGCGATCTGCGCGATGCGATCTGCGCGATGCGATCTGCGCGATGCGATCTGCGCGATGCGATCTGCGCGATGCGATCTGCGCGATGCGATCTGCGCGTTGCGAGCTTCGTCTTAAGCTAAGTCGTCGAGCACCTCGCCCAGCACGCCCACCAACTCGTCGATCTGTGGGCGCGAAATAACCAGCGGCGGCGCCAGTGCAATCGTGTCGCCGGTTTGCCGCACCAAGACGCCGCGCTTGAAGCACTCGAGAAAAATCGCCGCCGCGCGCGCGCCGGGCTGGTCCGCTTTCGGCGTCAGCTCCACCGCGCCAACAAGACCGATGTTCCGGATATCGATGACGTGCGGCTTTCCCCGCAGCGCATGCACCGCGGTCTCCCAGTACTCGCCCATCGCCGCCCCCCGCGTGAGCAGCGACTCGTTCTCGCAGACATCGAGCATCGCAAGCGCAGCGGCCGAGGCCAATGGATGCCCGGAATATGTGTAGCCGTGAAAAAACTCGATGCCGTTGGGCGCGCGCTGCACGACGGTGTCGTGAATCTCGCGCTTGGCCATGACTGCACCCATCGGCACGGAGCCGTTGGTGATTCCTTTGGCGGCCGTGATCAGATCGGGCGTCACACCGAAGCGCTGCGCGGCGAAGGGCGCACCGGTGCGTCCAAAGCCAGTGATCACTTCGTCGAAGATCAGCAGAATGCCGTGCGCGTCGCACAACTCGCGCAGACGGTCGAGGTAACCAACGGGCGGAATCAACACACCGGTCGATCCGGCCACCGGTTCGATGATGACGGCCGCAATGGTCTCGCCACCACGCTCGGCAATGACACGCTCGAGATCATCCGCGAATTCCGCCCCGTACGTTGGCTGCCCCTTACTGTAGGCATTGCGGGCCAGGTCGTGCGTGTGTGCGAGATGGTCGATGTGCGGAAGCAGCTGCGATTGGAACGCGTGGCGATTGGGAGCGATGCCACCGACGGAAATACCGCCAAATCCCACGCCGTGATATCCACGCAGCCGCCCCACGAACGTGGCACGATTCGGCTCCCCGCGGGCGCGATGGTATGCCAGCGCCATCTTGAGCGCGGTGTCGACCGCTTCGCTCCCCGAGGTCGTGAAGAAGACCCGGTCGACACCGGCGGGGAGGATGTGCGTCAACCGATCGGCGAGCGCGAAGGACAACGCGTGTCCCATCTGAAAGCCGGGCGCGTAGTCAAGCGTCCCCGCTGCCGTCCGAATCGCCTCGACAATCTCGTCACGACAGTGTCCGGCGTTCACGCACCAGAGGCCGGACACGCCGTCGAGGATCGTCCGCCCCTCAGCGTCCACGTAGTGCATGTTCTTGGCCGACACCAGCAAGCGCGGTGCCGCCTTAAACGCGCGGTTGTTCGTGAACGGCATCCACAGCGCGTCGAGCGACGGCTGGGTCGTAAGCGGGGCGTGCAGTAGCGCGCCGAGAGTCTGCGTGGAGGTCATACGGCGAAGGTGACGCGCGACCAGCGCGGCGTCCAGAGGCGCGGCGTGCAGATCGGACGCTGCCGACGCCACTTCGCCAACCTGAGCCGGAATAAGCTCGCCGCTGCCGTCGTCTGCTAACTTCGAGATGACTATCGCGATGACTATGACCGCCGATTCCCAGCTGGCCGAGCGCCAATCCCGCTTTCAGACCTTGGTGCTCCCGCACCTCGATCGTCTGAGCGGCTTTGCCCGTCGACGCACGATGAGTGTCAGCGACGCAGAAGACGCCGTGCAGGACGCGTGCATGCGTGCCTGGTCAGCATTCGAGGAGCTACGCGACGACACGAAGGTGCGCGCCTGGCTGTATCGGATTCTTCGCACAGTCCTCAGCGATTCGCTGAAAAAAGAAGGTCGCCGTCGTCAGCTTGTCTCCATCACGCGGCTCGAGGATACGCACGAAGCGATGGTCGGCGGTGATCCTGATTTCGCCTTCACCGAAGTGGTCAACCGCATTGATCGCGAGGTCCTGCAGGCCGCGCTGGCTACGATACCCGAAGACTTTGCCACGGCAGTCGAGCTGCACGATATCGACGGCTTCAAATATCAGGAGATCGCCGAGATCACGGCCGTTCCGATCGGGACGGTCATGAGTCGCATCTCGCGTGGGCGTCGCCTGCTCGCCGGTGCTATCGTCGAGAATCGCGCCGCGTGGGCGCTTGGGGCCGACGCGGGCGCCGAGCCACGGTCACTCACGCGCCGATTGCATGGGAAGGGGGGACAATGAGCGACAAGTTTTCGAACACTGGCGCATTCGCAATTCCGCATTCGGATGATGAAGGCGATCGCGAGGTCCGGCATCAGGTCCTTGCCACGCTGCTTGGCGCATACGCCGACGGCGAGATCCCGACCGAGACTGCATCACAGATCGATGCGCACCTGCTCGGCTGCATCCGCTGTCGCCGGGAATTGGACATGCATCGCGCGTTGCGTCTGCGGCTGGAGCGCGAGCCAATTCCGGCCGCGTCGGTCGCCCTGCGTGAGCGTATCGCAGCCGGCATGACCGCCGCTTCGATCGCGCCGGCGGTTGTCACAGCGACGCCGCCATCGCGTTTGTCGTGGCCAGCGTTTTCCCCGCGGACACGTGTGCTACTCGGCGCGGTCGTTGTGGCAGTCGTTGTCTTCGGGGCATTCCTGTTACGGACGACAGCAGTCACGCCAACGCCCGTCACCGTGGTGGCATTGCCCGCGCTGACGTTGTTCAGCGAGGTGGTGGATGACTATCGTCGCGTGACGGCGACCGACTTGCCCGGTCGCGCGCGCGACCTCGCGACCGTGCGTGCGGCGATGCCGTTTCCCGTCAATGCACTCCTCTCGCCAGAGCTGCGGTTGATCGCCGCGTGGACGACCGATTTGCATGGGGAGCCGGCCGCTGTCCTTGCGTATCGCTGGAATGACAAACTCGTGGTGCAGTATGTCGTGTCCGAACAGTTGCTCTTCCGTCCGGCCGATGTCCGGCGTGCGTTCGCGAACGGTCACCACCTGGCTGCGCATACGGGGACGCAAAGCGTGATCGCGTGGCCTGCTACGGCCAGTGGGGAATTGCTTGTTGGGGACCTCAGTGTGAACGAACTTGCCGCCTTGCGCGCCACGGTCGCGGGGCGCTGATCTCGACGGCGATGCTCGTGCGGTTGGACACGTTTCCCATATTGCGTGGACTCTGCGGCGGACGCTGATTTCTCGCATGATCAAGGCGACGTTCGATGACCGGCGACGACGAACCATTGGCGCGGTTGTTTTCATGCTCGGTGTGCTGTCTTGCTCCGCGACGCTCGCCCGTGCGCAGGCAATGCCACCGCGCGCCGACAGCACGAAACGCGGAGTGCTCAAAACGGGTGCTGGGTCGAGAGATTCCGTCGCGACCGACTCGCTCGCCGCTCGCCTCGCGCGCGCCGAAGCGGCTATCGCGCTCTTGCAGAAGCAGCTCGCGACTGAGGCGTCGTCGGCGGTGCGGACGCGTTCCCGTTTGCAGCTCGAACTCTCAGGGCGCATTCTCACCAACACGTACTTCACGAACGGTCGGACCAACAGCGTCGAGTTGCCGCTCTTCGTACGAGAGCCGGTCCCGTTCGCGGCGGGTGGTCAGCCCGGAGCGGGCACCCAGGCGTTCGGTCTCACGCTGCGCCAATCGTTCGTTGGTGCCGCGCTGAGCGTCGATGGCGTGCTTGGCGGCACGTTTATCGCCGATATCGACGTCGATTTTTTTGGCGGTGGAACTGCATTTACCGCAGACCCCTTCGGCTTTCCTCAAGTCCGGTTGCGCACGGTAAATGCCCAACTGCGATGGCCGAAGTCGTCCATCATGGTGGGTACCGAAACGCCGCTGATTTCGGACGTGAACCCGATCTCATTGGCGGCAGCAGGAACGCCGCAGTTTGCAACCGCCGGCAACCTGTGGAACTGGATTCCGCAAATCCGTATCTCACAGGTGGTCGCGCATACGACGCTGGCGTCGACACCGGTGACGTGGAGCGTGCAAGGAGCCGTGCTCGCTCCGGCCGCCGGGCTTCGCAACGCCACCGAACCCGACGGCATCGACGCTGGTGAGCGCTCCGCGCGTCCGGCCATCGAGGGACGCGTAAGTCTGCGATGGGGAGCAGCGGACGCCGCGGAAGACATGAGCGGTGAGGTTGGCATCGGCGTGCATCGCAGCTGGATTCGCGCCACCGGCGACACGTTACTCGTGGCCCATGCGCTTGCGGCCGATGCTCGCGTCGGTTTGACCCATGGGCTCACGCTGCTCGCGGAGGCCTACACAGGGCGCGCGATCAGTTCGTTGGGCGGCGGCGGTATCGGTCAGTCGTTCGGCACAGCTGCCGCGGGTGCGTTGCTCGGCGCGCCGATCCGCAACGTCGCTGGTTGGGCGCAGCTCAACGCGCAATTACGTCCGACGATCTCGAGCGGCATTGGGTGTGGCCTCGATGTCGCGAATGAGCGCGACCTCCCCAGGCGTACGCGCAATGGCGCCTGTGAAGTGCACATGATTTGGCGGCCAACACAGCCGATCCTGGTGGGCGTTGAAGTGCGGAAGCTCGGAACGCGCTACGTCACGGGCACTGAGCACGCCACGCATTTCAATCTGGCGCTGGGGTTCGAGTGGTGAGCGCTCGCTGGTTGCGCAGCGTTGTATTGCGTACCGTCGTATCCGCGCTGGCACTCTGGGCGATCGCGATACCACCGCTGCATGCACAGGGGGTGGTGCGTGGAAAGATCACGCTGCTCGAACGTGCCGGCGCGTCGGTGCACGATGTGGACGACGCGGTCGTTTATCTCGAACCGGCCGTGCGATCGGCGAAAGACGTGCGCGATGCGCATGCGACCGGAGAAATCGACATGCGGCGTCGCGAGTTTGCGCCGCATGTGCAGATCGTGCGCGTCGGCGGGACGGTCACGTTTCCAAACAGCGATCCGTTCAGCCACAACGTGTTTTCGAATAGCGCGCTGGGAGCGTTCGATCTCGGGTTGTATCGTTCGGGAGTCACCCGCGGTTTCGCCTTTCCGCGCGCTGGCGTGTACGCGATCTACTGCAACATCCACGCGCGCATGGTGAGCTTCGTCGTCGCCGTCACGACGCCGTGGGTCACGATGGTCGGCGCCGACGGGCAGTTCTCGATTCCTGGCGTGCCAGCGGGCACGTACAAGCTGCATGCGTGGCACGAACGCGCGTTGGAGCATGTACAGGAGCTCGTCGTTTCTGCGACCGGCACAAACGCCGTCGAGCTATCGCTCGACGCGCGTGGCTACGTCGCCAAGCCCCACCCGAACAAGTTCGGCGCCCCGTACCCGCTCACGCGTGCCGACCGTTACTGAGGTCAGCACCGACGCGCCGCGTCGCTCGTTCGGCTTCACGTGGCGCGTTTTTGCGGTCACGGCGGCGCTCGTGGGTGTGGTGGTAGCCGTCGCACTGATCGTGGCCTCCGAGTCCGTGCGTCGTGCGTCGGACAGGTCGGCGCGTCGTGGACTCGAACAGTCCGCCGATCTCGTCGCGCAGTTCCTCGCCGGCCGCGAACGCAGTCTCGCTGGCGGTGCGCGCGTGTTCGTGCAGGGGCCGTATTTTCGCACGCTCGTCTCGGAGCGACGGCGCGACGACATTCTCGACCAAACCTTCGAGGCCGCGGCACAGCTCGAGTCCCAGTGGGTGTTCATCACCGACGGACGCGGCGTACTCCTCGCGAAGTCGGATGAACCCGGTGCGACTGGCGACGACATGAGCGGTGTACCGCTTATTGCGGGGGCGCTGCGCGGACGTGTGACCACTGGCTTCGGCGTTTCACGCGATTCCTTGCTCTTTCAAGCCGTTGCGGTACCCGTCGAAATTCCGGGGGGCGCATCGATCGGCGTACTCGTCGCGACAAAACTGGTCGACTCGCTGCTCGCACACGATGTGAAGGTTGCCACGGCGAGCGATTTGGTGTTCTTCGTTCGTGATCTCGCGGGTGGCGTGCATCTCGCAGCCTCAACGCTGGGCAGCGATGCGGCACTGCAGGCGGCGGTGCGCGAACTCGCCATTCGCCCACCAGGGGCGGCGACGGCTGCGCGAACGCCGGATGTGCGATTGCACGATGTGGACTATCTCGTGCAGCGCACATCGCTCACCACTGCGGGTGGAGACGTCGTTGGCGGTTTCGTTGTGCTGCGATCCCGCGATGCTGAGCGCGCCGGCCTCGCCGATGTCCGTCGCTCGATCGAGTTGGCGGGTGCCTTCGGTTTGTGCCTCACATTACTGCTCGCGTATGCCGCCGCGCGCCGTGTCGTACGGCCGGTGCGTACGCTCGCCAGCGCGGTGCGTCGGGCGGCCGACGGCGACTATGCGTTGACGATTCGGACGGAAGTCTCAGGGTCCGCGGCAGGCGCCGAAGTCGACGAATTGGCCGACGCGGTTGACGCATTGCTCGCGGACTTGCGGGACAAGGAAGCGCTGATCGCGATGACGGCCGGTGCCTCACCGTTCACGCACGCATCGGAACAGGTAACGCCCGCAACACAGGCGCGCCCGATGCGACGACGTCGCCTTGTGGGTGAGCATCGACCCGTTGACGACGCGATTGCCAGCATCGGATCGGGTACCGGCATCATCATCGCGCCGGGCGAATTGCTCGCCAATCGCTATCGCATCGAGCGCCTGCTCGGCAGCGGAGGCATCGGCATGGTGTATCAAGCTATTGATCGATCGCTTGGCGAAACGGTCGCTATCAAAGTGCTGCGGCCCGAAGTGCTGGCCAACGAACCCGCGGCGTTTGAGCGCGTGAAGGACGAACTGCGCATCGCGCGACGCATCACGCATCGCAACGTGGTGCGGACACACGATATCGGTGAGAGCAACGGCTTTCCGTTCTTCACGATGGAATTCGTTGACGGCACCTCATTGGCCGATGTCATTCAAGCGCGCGGCGCGATGCCGCCATCCGCCGTGATCGCGATCGCGAAGCAGCTGTTGCGCGCGCTCGCTGCGGCCCACGCGCAGCAGGTGGTGCACGGCGATCTCAAGCCGCAAAATCTGCTCATCGGTTCGAATGGCGTGCTCAAGGTGACGGACTTCGGCGTTGCGCGACTCGTGCGCGACCCACGGCGGCGCGCGCCCGGCCATGACGTGAGTGATGTATCCACCGGACGGGTGCTCGGCGCGACGCTGGGCACGCCGGAGTACATGGCGCCCGAGCAATTGATTGGCGGCGAGGCCACGATCTCGAGCGACATCTACGCGTCAGGCATCGTGATCCACGAATGTCTCACCGGTGTCACGCCGTATCGTGCCGACACACCGATGGCGTTCTTTCAGCACAAGCTGGCCGGCTCGCCCACCACGGAGTCGGCGGCAACACGAGCCGCCAAGTCGCCGCTGCATGTGACGGACGCGCGATACAGTGGGTCGCTCGAACGATTGATCAGCCGGATGACGGCACCAGAACCAGGCGCGCGCGCGTCGTCGGCGACCGAGCTGCTGCAGGCGTTCATGGTGCTTTCGTAAAGTCGTCGACGAGTTCGTTCGCGAGATGTGGTGCATCGCGGCCGGCCGAACGTACACGCTTACGCGGGTGTGATGTCCGGATCGTCGAACATGCGATCGGCGATGGCTGCAATTTCTTCGGCATCGCGCCACGCTGTTTCGAGCGCCCGCAGCTCGCCTTGCATTGCCTGTCGCTCCGCATCTTCGTGCACCGCAATCTCGAGCGCCAGTCGCTCCGTCTGCGTCAGTCCGAGCACGCCAACATCATCGTCCCAGAAGATCGCATTTTTGCGACGACGTTGTGATCGCAACGCGCTCGTGGAACGAATGAACTGTTCCGCATCACCCGCCGCAGCGATGCGTGCGGTCGCGTCACGAATCTGTGCGCGACTGCCGCCATCGTCGTTCAGTCGCGCCAGCAAGTTGCCGGCCACTTGCACGGCCTGCGCGCCTTCGAACTCCGATACGCCGTCGAGATGGGCGACGCGTAGACGCCACGGGCTGGTCATGTCCGTGGCCAGCAGCTCGAGCCGTGCGACGTGGCTGAAGCGCAGCGCGCGGACCTGGCCGTCGGGAGTTTTGAGATGGGCGAGCACGCGGTCGTAGGTGATGCGCGCCTCGGTCTGCTCCAGCGAGTGGAGCAGGGTATCACGGACCGTTTTGCTGCCCGTCACGGTGTACCCCACGCCGACCAGCGCGGCGACCGCGCCGACCGCCATCGCCGCGCCCGTGGTCAGCAACGATGACGTGGCGGCGCCGGCACCACGAAAACGCCGACGCGAGAGCCGCGAGCCATAGCGCCACGCCGCGAACTCCGGGCGCAGCGGCTTTCCGACGCGAACGAGATCCAGTCCATGGCGTAACGTCGCCAGTCCGATGTTATCAGTCGAGACGCGCACCACCGTGTCGCGATAGAGACGCTCGCATGCTTCGACTGCTTCCCACCGCTGTTCGAGCGGCGAGAGGTTCCAGTTCCGGCATTTGCGGCAGCCCACCCACAAGCGTCCGCGTGTGGCGTCAAAGGCGAGGCGTCGTCCGATTGGGAACGCCTCGATTTCTCCATTCCGCTCCAATCCTGCGTGGCAGAACAAACACGTCGAATACACAGCAGTGCTCCTGAGGCCGGACTGGAATCCCACCGTTGCCGATGCGCTATTCTGTGCCTTTTCGGCGGCTTTCGCATGACGCTGGGATGAGCGTCTGATTACGTAGACATTAAGAAACGCAATCTCGCCGCGCGGCGTGGGGGAGCAGCCTGTCCCGCGTGTTGGTCCCATATATCGTTTGCGCAACTGGCTGTACCTCGCTCCGTCACCTCTGCCCGTCGTGTCGCATGGCTTTCTCCCGACTTCCCGTCGTCTCGGCTCCCCACGAAGCACCGCTCGACGCAGCTGCGAGTCCGGCGCTGGATCGACACGCGGATGAGTGCGGTGGTTGCGCGATGGTCGACCGTCGCGGGTTTCTGACGCGTGCGTCACTGCTGGGACTGGGCGCGATGGTGACCGCGGCCTGCGGCAACGGCATTTTGGGCGGTCCGGACACGTTTCCGAATATTCAGGCGACACCGTTTCGCGTGGATCCCCGCACGATTCCTGGACTCGCGCAGGTAGGTGGCCGTGCGGTAGTGAGTCAGGCGGATAGCGGAGCGGTGCTCGTCGAGCGGCTCTCCGCGACGACCTATCGTGGCTTTTCGTTGGCCTGCCCGCATCAAGGGACCACCGTGGAGGTGGTCTCGACCGGTTTCCGCTGTCCCAACCACGACGCGCGATTTTCGACCGAAGGCGTCTGGCTCGGCGGGCAGCCAACGGCGGACCTGCTGACGGTGCCGGTCGTGCTGCAATCCGACGGGACGTTGATGATCGGCGGTGCCGCGCCAGCACCGCCAGCCGTCGCGTTGGGTGTGGCCGCGGTCGGCTTCCTGACCAGTCTGGCCAGCACGACGGCCACGGCGCCACAATCGGTTCTCATCACGAATAGCGGCGGCGGCCTCTTGAGCGGGCTCGCGCTATCGCTCAGCTATGCCGCCAATCAGCCGACTGGTTGGTTGACGATCGCTCTCAATCAGACCGACGCTCCCGCCACCGTAACGCTGACCGCTAACCGCGGCAGCTTGGCCGCCGGCAACTATTCGGCGACGGTGCGGGTTTCCGCCAGCAACGCCACCGATGCGAGCACGCTTACCGTCTCGCTCGTCGTGCAGGATCCGAATGCGCCACCGGTGCTCCAACTCTCGACCACGACGGCTGCGTTTACGACGACCATCGGCTTGTCGCCAGCATCGCAGGTGGTGCAGGTCCTCAACGGCGGCGGTTCGTCGCTTGCGGGGCTGGCCTACACGATCAGCTATGGCGCTGGTGCGACCGGTTGGCTCTCGACGTCGGCGCTGAGTGCGGTCACTGCCCCAACCTCGCTGACCTTGCGGCCCACGGCGACTGGACTCGCGGCCGGATCCTACACCGCCACGGTGCAGGTCAGTGGCACCGGTGTCCCCGCAAAGAGCATTGCCGTGACGCTGACGGTGGTTGCGTCCGGGCTCGCAGTCACGCTTGCCTCGTACCCTGCGCTTGCCAACATCGGCGGCGTCGCGGGGAGCGTCGGCACGGTGAACGGGGGCCAGGTCGCGGTCGCGCGGATCAACGCCACCACGTTCGCGGCGTTCTCCATGCGTTGCCCACATGCCGGCACGACCATCAACGTGGTCAACGGCACGAGCTTTCGGTGTCCGAACCATGGCGCACTGTTCACCAACACCGGCGCGCTCGCGTCCAATTCACCATTTCGCACGAGTAGTCTCAGCCCGTTGACCGTGTCCTACACACCCGGCGCAACGGTCCTGTACGTGAGCTGACCCGCACAGCGGGACGTGCGACGGGTTGCATGCCACGGTCCACGCAGAGTCGCGCTGAATTGTGTGCCGTAGTCGTTGCGAGTCCGTGCGTGGCGTCGCAGTTGTTCGAGACTGTCGGATGGGCTAGGTTTAAAGGCTGATCATACCCAAGCCAAGTAACGTAGCCATGCCGACTTACGAGTTCCGCTGTCCCGACGGGACGATCATCGAACGCGTCTTCCGGATCTCCGAAGTCCCCAGCGAGATTCCGGTACCCGACGGCGAGGGGATGGCCGTACGCATCATCTCCGGCGGTGCCGCACTCCTGTTCAAAGGGAGCGGCTTCTACATCACCGACTACGGCAAAGACGGCAAGAAGGATCAGCGCCCTGCCGGCGACAGTAAGTCAACGTCGTCTGAGAGTAAGTCGTCCGAGAGCAAGTCGTCTGAGACGAAGTCATCGGAGAGCAAGCCGTCGTCCGCGCCATCCACGCCGTCCGCATCACCCAAGAGCGAGTGACGCACCGCGTCCTCGCCTCCTCCTCACGCATCGAACGCTCGTGAATCAGGCTGAAGCCCTGCGCGCTGAAATCGCGCGCGCGGCGCGCACTCTTGGTGCGCCCGAAGATGTTGCGCCCCTCCTTGAACGGCCGCGCGATCCGTCGTTCGGCGACTGGGCCACCAACGTCGCGATGACGCTGGCCAAGCCGCTGGGCAAAAAGCCGCGCGAGTTCGCCGAGGCATTGATCGCGGCGATGGATTTGCCGAGTGTCGGCGTCACCTCGGCGGAGATCGCAGGCCCGGGTTTTCTCAACTTTCGCTTCGACGCGGGCTTTCTCGCGAATGGGCTCAAGCAGATTCTGCGTGATCCTGCACAGTGGGGCCATGACGACATCGGCCACGGTGCGCATGTTGTGGTCGAATTCGTGTCCGCCAATCCCACCGGTCCACTCCATGTCGGACACGGGCGGCAGGCGGCGCTCGGCGATGCGATCAGTACGCTGCTCGAATGGACTGGCTGGCACGTGGATCGCGAGTTCTACTACAACGACGCTGGAGCGCAGATTGCCAATCTCGCCAAGAGCGTGCAAGCGCGCGTTAGGGAAATCGCGGGCGCTGAACTGGCGATTCCCGAGGGTGGATATCACGGCGCCTATATCCGCGAAATCGCTGAGCAGTATGTCGCGGCGCATCCCGGTGATGCGGGCGGCGACGATCTCGCGGCCATGCAAGCGTTCGCCGTGGCGGCGCTGCGGCACGAGCAGGACCTCGATTTGCAGGCGTTCGGCGTCAAGTTCGATACGTACTATCTCGAAAGCTCGCTTTACACCGATGGGCGCGTGGCGCACACGGTCGATATGCTGCGCAACTCTGGCTTCACGTACGAAGAAGAGGGTGCGCTCTTTCTGCGCACGACCGCCTTTGGTGACGACAAAGATCGCGTCATGAAGAAGAGCGCGGCCAAGGGCGGCGACTATACGTACTTCGTACCCGACGTCGCGTACCACGTCACCAAGTGGGAACGTGGCTATCGTCGCGCGATCAACGTGCAGGGTGCCGATCACCACAGCACGACCACGCGCGTGCGCGCTGGGCTGCAGGCTGTCGGCGCAGGTATTCCGCGCGGCTATCCCGACTACGTGCTGCATCAGATGGTGACGGTGATGAAGGGCGGCGAAGAGGTCAAGATCTCAAAGCGCGCGGGTTCGTACGTCACGGTGCGCGATCTGATCGACGAAGTCGGCCGTGACGCAGTGCGCTATTTCTTCCTGATGCGCAAAGGCGACTCGCAGCTCGTCTTCGATGTCGATTTGGCGCGCAGTCAGTCGGAAGAAAATCCGGTGTATTACGTGCAAATGGCGCACGCGCGCGTGAGTGGAATTTTCCGCGTTGGCGAAGTTGACGCACGCAGCATCTCCGCCGACGATGTCGATCTGAGCGTGCTCGCCGAACCGGCGGAGCAGGAACTGATAAAGCAACTGCTCGACTTCCCGGCCGTGGTACGTGGCGCCGCCGAGAATCTGGAGCCGCAGCGCATCTCGAGTTGGCTCTTCGAGACCGCGCGCGCGACGCACACCTGGTATCACAAGCATCACGTCCTCGGCGAACCCGAGGCGATTACGCGCGCGCGGCTGGTACTGGCGCGTGCCACGCAAATCGGCCTCGCGGCCGGCCTGCATATTCTCGGACTCTCCGCGCCGGAGCGCATGTGACTGCTGCAACGCCAAACACGGTGCTCGTCGTCGGTTCCGTGGCCCTCGATTCTGTCGAGACACCATTCGGCCGTGCCGACGACGTGCTCGGTGGATCGGGGACGTACTTCTCGTCGTCCGCGTCGCACTTTGCACCGGTGCAGTTGGTCGGCGTTGTCGGTGACGACTATCCGCTCGACCAACTCAAGCCGCTCGCCGACCGTGGTGTCGATCTCGCCGGACTCGAGCAAACAACGGGTACGAGCTTCCGTTGGCGTGGTCGCTATCGCCATGATCTGAATGCGGCCGAAACGCTGGAAACGCACCTCGGCGTCTTCTCGCACTTCCGACCCAACATTCCCGCGCAGTTTCGCAACGCGCCCTTCGTCTTTCTCGCCAACATCGATCCGCGATTGCAGCTCCAGGTGCTCGAGCAGGTCGAGAAGCCGCGGCTCGTTGCGTGCGACACGATGAACTTTTGGATCGAGTCGCGTCGCCCGGAACTCGTCGAACTACTCGGCCACGTCGATCTGATCACGCTCAATGACGGCGAAGCGCGTCAGCTCACCGAACAGGTGAATCTCGTCAAAGCGGCGCGCTGGATCATGGAGAAAGGACCGCGCTACGTGCTCATCAAGAAGGGCGAGCACGGCGCGTTCATGTTCACGCCGGACAGTGTGTTCTTCGCGCCTGCTTACCCGCTCGAGACGGTGTTCGATCCGACGGGTGCCGGTGATTCGTTTGCGGGCGGTTTCATTGGCTCACTCGCCGCGTCCGGTGATCTGAGCGATCGCTCGATGCGTCGCGCCGTCGTCGTCGGTTCGGCGATGGGGTCGTTCGCCTGTGAGAAATTTTCCAATACGCGTCTCCTTGAGATTACGCGTGCCGATATCGACAAGCGCGTGCAGGAATTCCGTGAACTCGTAGCCTTCGACGCGGAACTCGACGCATGACCACTCCGAGCCAGCCGGAGGCCGGTATGCAGCAGCCGCTGGACTATCGGTCGGCGGGCGTGGACATCGAAGCCGCAGACGACGCAAAGCATCGCCTCGGCAAGCTGGTGCAATCGACGCTCACCGCCGGCGCGCGCGGCGCCTTTGGCGGCTTCGGTGGGATGTTCAAAGTGCCCAGCGGATATCAGTCGCCGTTGCTGGTCTCAAGCGCGGACGGCGTCGGCACCAAGATTCGCACCGCGATCGAAGCGGGTCGCAACGAAACGATCGGGCATTGCTTGGTTAACCATTGCACGAACGACATTCTCGTGCAGGGCGCGATTCCGCTGTTTTTCCTCGACTACGTCGCGTTCGGCAAACTGGAACCCGCCGTCGTCGAAGCCGTTGTTGCCGGTGTCGCCGCCGGTTGTCGCGAAAACGGTGCGTCGCTTGTGGGTGGCGAGACAGCCGAAATGCCAGGCGTGTATACGCCGCCTGACTACGACCTCGCGGGCTTCATCGTCGGTATTGTCGAGGAAGCAAACGTTCTCGGTGCGTCGCGCGTGAAGCGTGGCGATGTCTTGATCGCGCTTGCCAGTAATGGCCTGCATACGAACGGGTATTCGCTCGCGCGCAGAATCATCAGCGAACGCTTGCAGCTCGGCCCGCACGACGCGTTTCCGGACGCGAACGGAGCAACCGTTGCGGACGTGATGTTGCAAGTGCATCGCTCGTATCTCGCCTGCTTGCGTCCCGTGCTCGATCGTGTGCATGCGATGGCGCACATCACCGGCGGCGGATTGCCGGGCAATTTGAATCGTGCGCTCCCCGTCACACTCGACGCCGATATCGACACCACCACGTGGACCGTTCCATCCGCATTCCGAGTATTGCAGGAAGCGGGAGCAGTCGCGCTGCCGGAGATGTTCCGCGCATTCAACATGGGGGTTGGCATGGTCGTCATCACAGCACCTGAAGACGCACGGGACATTCGTACGCGTGCGCTGGCGTGCGGATTCGATGCGTGGGAACTCGGCCGCGTGGTCAGCGGCATCGGCCAGGTGAAGTTTGACGGCGAGGTGTTCTGATGCGTCGTCGCCTTCGGCGCGGACCTCGTGCGCACACGCCCCGCGCGGTCGTGGCGCTGCTCTCGGTCGCGTCGGGGCTGTCGATCATCTCAGCGAGCGCATCGGCACAAACCGGGTGCACGGTGACACCGAGCAGTATCGGCCCTGCCGCCGATGTGTGTCAAAAGGCGAATGACCTGTTCCGATTTCTCGTGCCGCAGGTTGGCGTTGCTGTCGCGGCAGGAAATCCCGTGCCGGGCGAAGGCGGCACCATGGGCGGTTGGGGCAAGCGCGCGTTCTCGCTCAGACTTGTCGGTGTCGATGGCCAACTGCCGAGCAACGTGGTGCCGCTGCGACTGACCGGGCCCGCTGTGGCGAGTGACTTTGGCGCATCGCGGAGTATTGTGCCGCTGCCCGCGCTCGATGCGGCGATTGGCGTCACCGAAGGCATTCCCTTGGGACTGACGAACGTCGGTGGCGTCGATGTGTTGCTCGGCGTCAGTGCGCTCCCCAAAGCCAGCTCCGGCGGTTTCAGTCTCGACCCCAAAGACAAATTCGGGATCGCGATTTCGTATGGCGCACGCCTAGGACTGTTGCAGGAGTCATCGATCATTCCGGGCGTCAGCGTGAGTTACATGCGCCGCAAGCTGCCTACGGTGGATTTCGGATATCGCTCGGGGAACGACACGCTCAGCGTTGCCGGCACGAAAGTCGTGGCCAATTCGCTTCGACTCGTCGCGAGCAAGCGTATTCCCCTTTTCGGACTGGCGGTTGGCGTCGGCCGGGACGAAATCGAGGGCAGCAGCTCCGTGTTGGCCACTGTCAACGAGCAGGTGAATGGCGTGACGCAACGCGCGTCGGTGTCCGTTCCGCTGCTCGCGGAGAAGGTGACGCGGACGACGGCGTTCGTGAATGCGTCGGTCAACTTGCTCGTGGCGCGCGTCGTCGCAGAGTTTGGATGGAGCAATGCTGGTCCGTCGCGACAGCTAGTCAACACTTTTGGCGGACATCGCGCTGACGAAGGATACCGCTACGGGTCCATCGGTCTGACGACGCGCTTCTGATTTTGCGGTGATGTCGGCGCTGCCTTTGGACAGATCAACCAGCGACGAAGCCTTCATGCGTCGGGCGCTCGTGCTCGCCGCGCGTGGGGCGGGGCATGTTGCGCCGAATCCGATGGTTGGGGCCGTCGTTGTGCGCGACGGTGTCGTCGTCGGCGAAGGATGGCACGCGCGTTTTGGTGGACCGCACGCTGAAGTCGTGGCGCTCGCCGCTGCCGGCGCTGCGGCCAAAGGCGCGACAGTGTACGTCACACTCGAACCGTGCGCGCACCACGGAAAGACGCCGCCATGTACCGGTGCCTTGCTGGCCGCTGGCGTGACACGGGTGGTCTTCGCCGTGTCTGACCCGAATCCGATCGCCGCCGGTGGTGCGCAGTGGTTGCGCGAGGCTGGCATCGCGGTCGTAGGCGGCGTAGAGCGCGCCGGCGCTGAAGAGCTGATGGCGCCGTTTCTGCACGTCGCCCGAGGCGCCGCGCGCCCGTTCGTGACGCTCAAGTTGGCCCTCTCAATCGACGGCGCACTCGTCGGCGCGAGCCGTCGTGGTTGGCTCACCGGTGTGGAATCTCGTCGCGCGGTACACGCGTTACGCGCGCACGCCGACGCCATCGCGGTGGGGATCGGCACGGTGCTCGCCGATGACCCGTCGCTGACCGTGCGTGAGACCGAGTCGGCGCGCATCGCGCCCGTCCGCGTTGTCTTTGATCGACGGGCCCGTCTGCCGCTTGACAGCCAGTTGGTGCGCTCCTCAACCGAGGTACCGGTGCTCCTGTTCACCGATGGCTCGCAGCCGGTTCACGAGGCGTCACTGCGCGAGCGCGGTGTCGAGGTAGCCTCGGTCGGCACCGTGGCGGAGGCGATGGCGTTCTTGCGAGGGCGGGGCGTGCAGCATCTGCTTGTCGAAGGTGGGGCGACGCTTGGGGCCGCGTTGCTCGCCGCAGGGCAGGTGGACCGACTGATTACCTTTCAAGCGCCGGTCATTCTTGGCGCTGGGGCACTTGCCGCCTTTGCGACCATGCCCGGGCAAGATGCGGATCACGCGATACGATTGCGCGTGTTGGATCGACGCACGTACGGCGATGACCTGATGACCACGTACGCGATTTCTGGAGACAACGCCACAGATGTTCACGGGCCTCGTTGACGACGTCGGAACGATCGAGCACGTCGGCACCACCGACGTGGGTCGCGACGTACGCGTGCACTGCCGCTACACGGATCTGGTCGAGGGCGAGAGCATCGCGCTCAACGGCGCCTGTTTGACGGTTCGCACGCACGGCATCCTTGCAGACGGGCAGGGGTGGTTCACCGTGTCGGCGGTCGTGACGACGCTCGATCGGACGACGATCGGCAACTGGGCGCCAGGCAATCGCGTCAATCTCGAGCGCGCGATGCGTTTGGGAGACCGGTTGGGCGGACATCTGGTGCTCGGGCACGTCGATGATCTTGGCGTCGTGCGCCGCAGTGACACGCGTGTCGACGCGTGGTTGATCGACGTGGAGTTGCCGCACGCACTCCGGCCGCTGATGGTGGCGCACGGGTCGGTCACCGTCGACGGCGTCAGCCTGACCGTGAATGAGCTGCTGCCCGACGGTGTGCAGCTCTCCATCATCGATTACACGAAGCAGCACACTACGCTGGGCGATCTCCGTGTGGGCGATCGCGTGCACATCGAAGCTGATGTGCTGGCGAAGCATGTGGAAAGACTTCTCGCGCCTCACCTCGCCCATCTGGCGACCGCGGGCGCTACGAGCGCATGAGTATCTCGAGCACGCAACAGGAGCAGCAGATGGCGCAGAATGCAGAGTCGGAGCAAAACTCCACGATGACCTTTGGCACGGTTGAACAGGCGCTTGCCGATATTGCCGCAGGAAAGTTCGTGGTCGTTGCGGACGATGAAGACCGGGAAAACGAAGGTGATCTCGTGTGCGGCGCGGAACTCGTCACGCCGGCGATGGTCAACTTCATGCTCGACGCGAAAGGCATGATCTGTCTTGCGATCACCAACGCGTGGGCGAATCATCTCGGGCTCGATCCGCAGGTGGAAGACAACACGGAAGCCATGTCGACAGCGTTCACGGTCAGCATCGATGCCGCGGCCAAGTACGGCGTGACTACCGGGATCAGCGCATCCGATCGCGCGACGACGATCAATGTCGCGGTCAATCCGTCATCGACCAAGGCCGACCTGCGACTGCCGGGCCATATCCATCCGCTGCGTGCGCGTGATGGCGGCGTGTTGCAGCGCGTCGGGCACACCGAAGCGGCAGTCGATCTCGCGCGCCTCGCAGGCCTGCGCTCGGCCGGCGTGATTTGTGAAATTCTCAATCGCGACGGAACCACCGCGCGTCGCCCGCAGCTCGAAGTGTTCGCGGCCGAGCATGGGCTGACGTTTATCACGATCGCGCAGCTCGTCGCGTATCGTCTCAAGCATGAACGGCTCGTGCATCGCGTCGCCGACGCGCGCCTGCCGACAGACTTCGGGCAGTGGCGTATCGTCGGCTACAAAAACGATGTCGATACGCGCGAACACATCGCGCTCGTCTACGGCGACGTGGTCGAAGGTGAGAGTGTGCTCGTTCGCATGCACTCCAAGTGCCTAACCGGCGATGTATTTCACTCGCAGCGTTGCGATTGCGGCTGGCAATTGGAAACCGCGATGCGCATGGTGCAGGCCGAAGGGAAAGGCGTCGTCGTCTATCTCGATCAGGAAGGCCGCGGCATTGGCCTGCTCAACAAACTACGCGCGTACGAACTGCAGGATCGCGGTGCCGACACGGTCGAAGCCAACGAGCAGCTCGGCTTCAAGGACGACCTGCGCAACTACGGCATTGGGGCGCAAATCCTGCTTGATCTCGGGCTCAAGTCCATTCGTGTGCTGACCAATAATCCGCGCAAGCTGGTCGGACTCGACGGCTACGGCCTGGTCGTGAAGGACCGCGTCCGTCTGCAAGCGCCGTCCACCGAGGAGAACGCGACGTACCTCGAAACGAAGCGCACCAAGCTCGGTCACCTTTTTGCAATTTGATGGAATACTGATGGCCGAGTTTATGGGAGAGCCGCGCGGTGAAGGTCGCCGCATCGTAGTCGTGGCGAGCCGCTTCAACGAGTCGGTGACGATGCCGCTTGCCGAAGGTGCGGTGGGCACGCTCGTCGAGAAGGGCGTGCTGTTCGAAAACATCGATGTGTTGTGGGTGCCGGGCGCGTGGGAATTGCCGGTGGCTGCGCGTCGCGCGTTGGCGTCCGAGCGATACGACGCGTGCGTCGCGGTGGGTGCCGTGATTCGCGGTGAGACGCCGCACTTCGACATTGTCGCCGGCGAATCGGCGCGTGGGTTGATGGAGGTCTCGCGTGATTTCGACGTTCCGGTCACGCTGGGCTTGCTCACCACTGACACGATCGCGCAAGCGGAAGCGCGAGCTGGTGGCGCGCATGGCAACAAGGGCACCGACGCCGCATTGGCAGCGCTCGAACTGTTGGACCTGTTCGATCGCCTGATGCCCGACGAGCCCATGGATGACGATCTCGAGGTGGGCGCGTGATGAGCGACTTGCGTGACGATGCGCTGTGGGATGGTCCGGTCAACGAGCCAGCGCCAGCGCTTCCGGCTCGAGCAGCGCGCGGTAACCCGGCGAGCGTCAAAGCGGAGCGCGTCGAGACCCGTGGGCGGGCGCGCGCGTTGCAGGCGCTGTACGCGGCTGACCTTCGTGATCTCACGAAACTCGAGCGCATTGCGTCACATGTGTTCGACGACCTCGCCGTGGATGCTGGCGAGCGCGCCTTCGCGTCTAAGCTCGTGGCCACGGTGGCGATGCACGGCGCGTCGCTCGATGCGGCACTCTCCGAAGTGACTGCGAATTGGCGTTTAGAACGGCTTGGCGCCATCGAACGCAGCGTGTTGCGACTCGCTGCCGCCGAGCTGCAACGCGGCGACGCACCGGTGCGCGTGGTCATTCAAGAGGCGGTACATCTCGCCGAGCGTTACGGGACCGCGCGCAGCGCACGATTCGTGAACGGCGTGCTTGACGCCTACGCGCGGCGACTCGGCAAGCTGTGATCGACACGCCGCGCACTGCCGATCCGCTTCGGATCGCAGTCGTCAATTGGCAGTGTCGTGAGAACCCGTTGGCCGGCGGTGCGGAGATTCACCTACACGAGATCTTCGGCCGATTGGCGGCGGCTGGCCACGAGGTGGTGTTGCTGTGCGGCGGTTGGCCTGGCTGTCCACCGCGTGTGACGCTGGACGGTATCGAAGTGCATCGCGTCGGTACCCGACAGTCGTTCCCGTTCCTGGCACGCAGCTACTGGCATCGCGAGCTTGCGGGACGTCGATTCGATGTCCTCGTCGAGGATATCAACAAGGTGCCGCTCTATACGCCCACATGGCGGCTGCCCAAGCTCGTTGCACTCGTGCCGCACCTGTTCGGCGGTACAGCCTTCCAGGAGCTCTCAGCACCGCTGGCGGCCGCTGTGTGGCTTTCGGAGCGCCCGATGCCGTACTTCTACCGTCACCATGCCTTTGAGGCGATCAGCGAGAGCACGCGTGACGACCTGGTGGCTCGTGGCGTCTCTCGAGAGCGGATTCGCGTGATCTTCCCCGGTATCGACACGGCCCAATACACGCCGGACCCGTCGGTTCGATCGGCTCGCCCCACATTTGCATATCTCGGGCGTTTGAAGAAGTATAAGGGTGTGGATTTGGTGATTCGGGCGTTTGCGCAGTGCCCAGTGCCCGATGCAACGTTGCAAATAGCCGGAGCAGGTGAGTTTCGACCGGAGTTGGAGCAGTTGGCGGGAACCCTCGGGGTCTCCTCGCGGGTAGAGTTTTTGGGGCGGGTTGACGAAGCCGCGAAGATCACCATGCTGCGACGGGCATGGGCCATTCTCTTCGCATCTCCCAAGGAGGGCTGGGGCATCACGAATCTGGAAGCGGCAGCGAGCGGCACCCCGGTCATAGCGTCGAATTCCCCCGGGATCCGCGAATCGGTTCGGCACGGCGAGACGGGTTTTCTCGTGCCCCACGGAGACGTTGCTGCGATGGCGGAGAGCATGCGAAACCTCAGCGGCGAGCGAGCGCTCGTCGAACACCTGGGGGTCGCCGCGCGGCGATTTGCCGAGACGTTTTCCTGGGCACGCGCCGCCGATGAGACCGAAACCCACCTCCGTGAGGTGGTGGGAAAGGGAGGAGGTCGCTGATGGAGATCATCCTGCACGCGCACCATGCTGATGTTCCCGAAACACTCCGGGCTGAGGCTGAGGCGGCTGTTCGTCGCGTTGCCGCTCGCTTGCATCGCGTCGTTGACGCGATTGTCCGGTTTGTCGGGGACGGTCAAACCCGTCGAGTCGAAATCGTGCTGCGTGGTGCGCAGCATCGTGATCTGTTTGCGCAGGCCGACGCACACGCGTTTGCGCCCGCGCTGAGCGCCGCAGTCCATCGCTTGGATGCCCAAGTCCGGAAATATCACGCGCGCCGACCGTCCGCCGGCGGAGCACGTACCGGGTGAGCAAACGGCTCACCGTTGGTATGCTCTACGAGCGGATGAAGGACCCGCTCGAACTGGAATTGCTCGGGCCGTCCATCGGCCTTGACCGCGAGATCACGAGCCCCGAGGCATCCAGCCCGGGGCTTGTGCTCGCTGGATATATCAATCGCTTCCCCTTCCAGCGCATTCAGGTGCTGGGCGAGACGGAAGTCAGCTATTTGCAGTCGGTGTCTGACGAGCAGCGCGCGGTGAATCTCGAGCAGTTCTTCGGCTTCCCGATTCCCTGCGCCTTCGTCACGAAGGGGCTGACGCCGCCGGAGCCGCTCCTCGCCCTCGCCGAAGCGGCAGGCGTCCCGGTGCTCCGCACTCGGCTCAAGACCGCGGAGTTCTATCGTCTCATCAAGCCGTATCTCGCTGACCAGTTTGCCCCGACCACCACGCTGCACGGGTCGCTCGCCGACGTATACGGCGTCGGCGTCTTTTTCACAGGCAAGAGCGGCATCGGCAAGTCGGAGTGCGTGCTCGACCTCGTTGAGCGTGGGCATCGACTCGTGGCCGACGACCTCGTCTTTGCCTCGCGACGCGGCAACGACGTACTCATTGGCAAAGGGCACGAACTCCAGCGTCATTTCATGGAGATTCGCGGCGTCGGCTTGCTCGACATCCCGGCCATCTTTGGCATTCACGCCGTGCGTCAGCAAAAGCGCATCGAGGTCGTCGTCGTACTCGAGGAATGGGATGGCGAGGCGCACGTCGAACGCACCGGACTCGACACGCAGACGATCAACATCCTCGGCGTCGAAATCCCTCGCATCACCGTCAACCTGAATCCGGGCAAGAACATCACGGTCATCGCGGAAGTCATCGCCATGAACCATTTGCTGCGCTACTATCGGGGATACGATAGCGCGACCGCATTCAACGAACGATTGATCGGGCAGATGCGACGCAAGGCCGATGTGCAGCGATACCTGCAAGAGGATGAGGAGTAGTGACGGACGAGAACGCAGTGCTGCCGGTGAAAGCGATTGTCGCGGGCCATGGGACGTTCGCCGTCGGAGTCATCTCCGCCGTGGAGCAGATCACGGGTCGAGGTGGCCTGTTTTTGCCGATTTCCAACACGGGTCTTTGTCTCGACGACATACAGCACACGCTCGCGCAGGCCCTCGATGACACCGGTGCGCACGTCATCTTCACAGACCTTCCCGCGGGCAGCTGCACGATGGCGGTACGTCGACTCGTGCGGTCGCGTCCCGACGTCGTCATGATTACCGGTATCAACCTGTCATTGCTCCTCGATTTTGCCATGCAGGACGACACGGATCCTGTCGCCGCCGCTCATGGCGCGCTCGAACGCGGCCGCGCCTCCATGGTGGCGCACGGGGCCTGACGCATGCCGATTGCGCTGTACCGCATTGACGATCGGCTCATTCACGGTCAGGTGGTCGTCGGCTGGGGACAGCCGCTCGAGCTGCGTTTCATCGTGCTGGTGGATGACGACGTCGCCGACAGCGAGTGGGAGCAGGAGCTCTACCGTCTCGGCGTGCCCCCGGGCATGACGGTCTACTTCGTCAACGTGCAGGATGCTGCCGTCGCGTTGCCTGGCTATCAAGCCGACGCGCGCCCTGGGATCGTACTCGCGGGCAGCATCGCGACGATGGCGCGCCTCGTCGAGGCATCCAACGGCAGCATTCGCAGCGTCAACATCGGCGGCGTACATCACGCGCCGGGACGTGTGCCGCGATTGCGTTACGTCTTTCTCAACGCCACCGAAGCGCAGGGGTTGCGTGACCTCTCGGCGCGCGGTGTCACGGTCAGTGCACAGGACCTGCCAGGCGCGAAGCCTGTGGCCCTCGACGACCTGCTGACCGCGACGCTCGATGCTTGAGGCGGGTGCCGCGATGGATGTCCTGCCGGTCGCCATGCTCGCGGGCGTGTTTGGCTTGGACGTGGTCAGCTTTCCGCAGGCGATGATCTCGCGGCCAATCGTCGCCGCGACGGTTGGCGGGGCGTTCTTTGGCGCGCCGGTCGCCGGGCTCGCCTGTGGCGCGGCCCTCGAATGTCTCGCACTCGAATCGCTCCCCGTCGGCGCGTCACGGTACCCCGAATGGGGAAGCGCGTCGATTGTCGCCGGTGCGATCGCCGCGCACGGGGCGACCGCCACATCGATGCCGCTTCCTGCGGCGTTCGTCGTCTCCGTCATGATCGGTATCGCCGCGGCATGGTTTGGCGGCTGGAGCATGGTGCGGCACCGGCAGTTCATCGCGTCGGTCGCACGTCCGCGATTGGCACGCATCGCGGCAGGCAACAGAAGCACCGTGGTTGGGTTGCAGCTTTTCGGCATGACGGCGGATCTCGTGCGTGGTTCGCTCGTTGGCATTGCGACCTATCTGCCGGCCCGCGTCCTGGTGCAACTCTGTGAAGCGCGCTGGAGCGTGCCGGAGGCGCTGACGCGAGCTGTGGTGGTGATTTGCGTCGCGGCCGTGGCTGCAACGGCCGTGTGGAAGGACTTTCACGCCATCAGCTTGACGCGTCGCATCTTTTTGGCGTCGCTGGCGGTTGGGACATTGCTGGTTGTGCTTCGTGGCTGACCTCGCCGTCTCAAACGACCACTCGTTGACGCCGTCAGTCGGCGCGACTGGTATCTCCATCGTTGAGGATCTTGATGAGCGCACCCGGCTGGCGATGCTGGTGCGGTCGCTCGCGATACAAGGGTCGTGGAATTACGAACTGATGCTGGGTAACGGCTTGGGCTTTTGCATCGAGCCCGCGCTGCGTCGGCTCGAGGGGGGCCTCGATGGACCGGCGTATCGTGATGCATTGGCACGCGAGTGCGCGTATTTCAACGCGCATCCGTATCTCGCCGGTCTGGCTATTGGCGCCTTGGCGCGCGCGGAAGTGGAGCAGGTGCCACCGGCGCGAATCGAACGCTTTCGCTCCGCACTCTGTGGCCCATTGGGGAGCGTCGGTGACCGGCTCGTCTGGGCGTCGTGGTTGCCAGCCTGTTCGCTCGTGGCGCTGCTGCTCTTTGGTGCTGGACTCTCCCCGCTCGGCGTGACGCTGGGCTTTCTGGTCCTGTACAACATCGGCCACCTCGGCCTACGCGATTGGGCGCTCCGCGCAGGTTGGCGCCACGGCCTTCGCGTAGCGACAGCGCTCGCCCATCCCGTGTTGCAGCATGGTCCACGCTACATTGGTCGTGCAGCCGCACTGTTTGGTGGATTGGCGTTACCGCTCGCGGCGTATCGGGCCATCGGCGGCGGCGACACGCGGTCGGCGATTCCGATTGGTGTCACGATCGCAACTCCATTGCTGGCGATCTTCCTCGTAAGACTGCATGGTCGTGCCGAGGGTTGGCGCGTCGTCCTGATCGTACTAGCGGTCTTCGTCCTCTACTCGGTGGTCCGTTGATGGCTGAGCGATCTGTACAAATCGTCAATAAGCACGGCCTGCATGCGCGGCCGGCTGCGGAAATGGTGAAATCCGCGTCTCGCTTCAAGAGCGATATCACGATCTCACGCGACGACCTTGAGGTGAACGGTAAGAGCATCATGGGGGTCATGATGCTGGCTGCCGAATACGGTGCGACGATCACGCTGCGAGCGACGGGCCCCGACGCGGACGACGCGCTGGACGCACTTGCCGCGCTTGTGGCGTCGCGGTTCGGAGAGACGTAGTGCTCTCTGTCCTCCGGGGAATTCCTGCGTCGCCAGGCATTGTCGTCGGGCCGGTGCATCTTCTGCGCTGGGAGGTGCCCGAGGTCCGCCAACGCGTCGTCGCCGATGACGAGATCGACCCGGAGATTGCACGACTCGCGGACGCGTTCGAGAAGGCGCGGTCTCGGCTTCGTCATCTGCGATCGCGCGCAGAAGTGCAGGCAGGTCCGGAAGAAGCAGCGATATTCGACGTGCAGCTTTCTATTCTCGACGACGCGGCGCTGTCGCGTAGCGTCGAGGCGCTCATCAAACAAAATCTCGCCGCCGAGAAAGCATTCGATTTGATCCTGCTGGAGTGGCGACAGCATTTCGCGCGACACAGCGCGCCAATGTTGCGTGAGCGCGTGGGGGATCTCACGGACGTACACATTCGCGTGTTGTCCATCCTGCTCGATCTCCCCGACCACGATCCGGTCGACGTGCCGCGTGGTGCCAATGCGATTCTGGTCACGCACGATCTCACGCCATCGCTGACGTTGCAGCTCGACCGTGAGTGCATCGCAGCCATCGCGACCGATGCCGGCACGGCAACGGCGCACGTGGCGATTCTCGCGCGCTCGCTCGGATTGCCGGCCGTCGTCGGATTGCGTAAAGCGATCAGCTACCTCAAGGGTGGCGAAATCGCGATCCTCAACGGCGCCGACGGCACGCTGACGATTGCGCCGAGCGACGCGGAGATCGCAGACGCGCGTCAGCGCCTCGCCGATCTGGCCGGTCGCGCCGATCAGATGCGCGAACTCGCGCTCAGCGAACCCATCACGCAGGATGGTGAACGCGTCGTGATTCGCGCCAACGTCGATATTCCCGACGAGTCGGAGTCGGCGGCCGCGAGTGGTGCAGACGGCGTCGGCTTGATGCGCACGGAATTTCTCGTGGTTGGTCGCGCGGCGATGCCCGACGAAGACGAACAGTTTCGCTCGTACAAGCGCGTGCTGCAGGCGTTCGGGACACGTCCGGTGATCATTCGCACGTTTGATGTCGGCGGCGACAAACTACCAGTCGGTGGCTTTCCAACCGAAGCGAATCCGTTCCTCGGTTGGCGCGCCATTCGCATGTGTCTCGACGAAAGCGAGATGTTCAAGGTGCAGTTGCGCGCGCTGTTGCGGGCGGCGGTGCACGGCGACCTGCGCATCATGCTGCCGTTGATCGTCACCGTGGATGAAGTACGGGAGACGCGACAGTTGATGCAGGAAGCAGTGCAGGAGCTATCGGAGCGACGCGTGCCGTTTCGCGCCGCCGTGCCGCTCGGCGTGATGGTCGAGACGCCTGCCGCTGCCATCGCGGCCGATACGCTGGTGCGTGATGTCGACTTCTTCAGTATCGGGTCAAATGACCTGGTGCAGTACACGCTGGCTGTTGACCGTGGCAACGCAAACTTGGCGCCCCGCTTCACGCCGTTTCATCCCGCGGTGCTGCGGCTTATCGCGCAGGTGCAGTCCACCGGCGCCGCGCATGGCATCGACGTGTGCGTTTGCGGAGAGATGGCATCGCAACCGTTGGCGGTGTTCGCGCTGCTCGGCTTAGGCATCCGCCAGTTGAGCGTTGCACCGCGTGGCGTGGCGGATGTGAAGCGCGTCATTAGAGGCGTTCGGTTGTCCGCCGCAGTTGAGGCTGCGCGAGCAGCGCTGTCGGCGGGGACTGCGCGTGAAGTCGAGACTTTGCTGCGCCGACGACTGCGCGCGGAGTTGGACATCCATGACCTCTCGGGGAATGGGTTGCCGGCCTTGCTCTAGCGGACTAGTCTAGTCGGATCACTTTCACTTTCTTCCAAGAGAACTTCGTGGCCGAACGTCATCTTTTTACCTCGGAGTCTGTCACCGAGGGGCATCCCGACAAGATCGCTGATCAGATCTCGGATGCGATTCTCGACGCGATCCTCACCAAGGACGCGCAGGCGCGCGTGGCATGCGAGACGCTCGTGACGACGGGACTCGTGGTCATTGCCGGTGAGATCACCACGTCAGCGTATGTGCCGCTCCCCGAAATCGTTCGCAAGACGATCGAGGGCATCGGGTACACGGATGCGACGTTCGGCTTCGACAACAAGACGTGCGCAGTCATGAGCACCATCGACTCGCAATCCGTGGACATCGCGCAGGGTGTCGATACCGGCGGTGCTGGCGATCAAGGCATGATGTTCGGCTACGCGACGGATGAAACGCCGGAGCTGATGCCGTTGCCGATTCAACTCGCGCACGCGCTCACCCATCGTCTCTCTGCGCTGCGCAAAGACGGTACGCTCCCCTGGCTGCGTCCCGACGGCAAAGCGCAGGTCAGCGTCGTGTACGAAGGCGATCGTCCGATTGCGGTTGATACAGTGGTGCTCTCCACGCAGCACGGTGACAAGATCGCCAACACGACGATTCGCAAAGCGATTCTCGAGGACGTGATCAACGCGAGCATCCCCGAAGAGTACCGCACCAAGAAGCTCAAGACACACATCAATCCGACGGGTCGCTTCGTGATCGGCGGACCACAGGGTGATGCAGGGCTCACGGGCCGCAAGATCATCGTCGACACGTATGGCGGAATGGGCCGTCACGGCGGCGGTGCATTCAGCGGAAAAGATCCGTCCAAGGTGGATCGCTCGGCGTGCTACGCAGCACGATGGGTGGCGAAGAACATCGTCGCGGCCAAGCTCGCCAAACGCTGTGAAGTGCAGGTGGCCTACGCGATCGGTGTCGCGGAGCCGGTGTCGATTTATGTCCAGACGTTCGGGACCGGCGCCGTGCCGGACAGCGCGATCGAAGCCGCCGTGAAGGAAGTCTTCGACCTGAAGCCGCTCAGCATCTCGCGCGATCTCGACCTGCGTAAGCCGATCTATCAGGCGACGGCCGCGTATGGCCACTTCGGCCGTACACCCAAAAAGGAAGGCTCGGGTAAGTCCGCGAAGACCTTCTTCACGTGGGAGCGGACTGACCGCGTCGCGGCACTCAAGCGCGCTATTCGCTGATCGCCGCTGAGACGTTGCACGCGCAAGGGTAACGCGTGCAACGCTTCGCTCCTACAATTGTCGCAAGCTCCGGAGGGCGCCATGATGGTCGAAGTGACCGTAGCTCGACTGGGGCTCGACAGCTCGACGAATTCGTACGTAGTGATTCTGCGTGAGAAAGGTGGCAGACGTTTACTGCCAATCTGGATCGGTCAGCCGGAAGCCGAATCCATCATCATGCAGATGAATGACTACAAGCGCGAACGCCCGATCACGCACGACCTCTGTCGCGCGCTCATCGTCGGGCTTGGGGGACTTCTCCGTCGCGTCACGATCACGCGCGTCGTCAAAAATACGTACTTCGCCGAGATGCAGATCGACGGACCGAAAGGGCTCGTGCAATTTGACGCGCGACCATCCGACAGCATCGCGATCGCACTCCGCCTCGACGCCCCGATCTTTGCGGATAGCGAATTGCTGAGTGTGATGGACGATGAAGACGAGACGAATGATGACGACGCACCGAGTGGTACCACGCAACCGCATGAGCTCACTGCGGAGCAGTTAAAAGCGTATCTGGCGACGTTGCGCCCAGAAGACTTCGGCAAATTCACGCCTTGATGGATACTTCCGTTTTACGCAGTGCGTCACGTGGGCTCATGGCACTGGTGCGCGTCTTGTTGCCGGTTGTCGCTCTCGTGGGCCTGAGTACTCCGGTTTTGTCGTTGCGTGCACAGACCGCAGTAGCCGGCGTAGTGTCGTTGGCCGACCGAACGGTTGACGGGCGCGTGCGTCGTCCGATGGCCGCAGGTGGTGACTCGACTGGCATGGGTGCTGCCGTTGGCGCATGGGTGACCGTGCATCGTGTCGCAAAGGACAGCGCGGGTCCACTGGATTCGGTGCGCACCGATGCGGCGGGTCGATATCATCTACAATGGCGCGCGTTCGGCACAACGGATGCCGTCTACTTTGCGTCCGTGACATGGGATGGCATCGCGTACTTCACGCCACCGTTACGTGCGACGAACGCGCGGGGTGACGACGCGGAGATCACCGTCTTCGATACCACGTCGCGAACGTTTCCGTTGGCAGTGCGTGGTCGACATCTGATCATTGGCAAAACGGATAGCACCGACGCACGCACGATCATCGAAGTGTTCGAACTGTCGAACGATAGCGTGCACACGCTGGTGTCTGCACAAGGCGCGTCTGCCATGCCCACGTGGAGCGTCGCGATCCCACAAGCAGCTCGCGACGTTCGGTCCACCGAAGGTGAAATCTCTCCGGACGCGTTCAACTTTACGGGTGGCCGCGTTTCGGTGTTCGCGCCCCTTGCGCCGGGCATCAAGCAAGTCTCGTTCTCGTACAAACTGCCGAGCGGTAGTTTCCCGCTGATGTTCTCCACGGAGCGTACGGTCAGCGTCTTCGAGGTCCTGCTCGAAGATCCACTCGGTATCGTGACTGCGCCGGGTTTCGCGAGTGTTGAAGCGGTAACGTTGGAACAGCGGAATTTTCGCCGCTTCATCGGACAAGACGTCAAGAGCGGCGTCCGTGTGCTGGTGGACCTTCCGGCATCGCACGCGTCGTTACGCAACGCGTATATCGCGGTGCTACTTGTGGTAATCGGCATTGCGATGTTGTTGGTGCTCGCGCGCTCAATGCAGCGACGTAATGTGTTGGCCGCCGATGCGGCATCACATGCTCGTGGTACATCAGCTATCGCACCGATGAATACAGCGCGCGCGCCGGCGGCTTCGCTATCGGATCGACTCGCGCAGGAAATCGCGGCGCTCGATGCACGGTATGCGATGGCGGTGGAGCACTCGCCGGAATCACAAGCCGAGTACGAGCGGCGACGTGAGCACTTGCGGGCATCGCTGAAGGAAGCGCTTGCCGCGCCGATGCTGTCGCCATAGCTTCTGTTTGTCGCGCAACGCGTGCGGCAGACAATTGATTTCGAGTTTGGGACACGGAAGTCGGTGTGAAACCGACGCGGCCCCGCCACTGTAACGGGCAGTTTGTTCGGAGCACTCTCGCGCCACTGATCGCAAACGATCGGGAAGGCGAGTGCAACGGCCCGGAGCCAGGAGACGACCTACGCTCATTTTTCTCGGACGAAACCCTCGAGGGGGGGCTCGCGCCACGTGATCTCGCGCTTCCATCAGTGCGGCGTTCGCGCGTGCACGGGCATCTTCTCGAAGGGAGAGGTGCCCTTTGTCATATCCGGTGCTTGCTTCATCTCGCGCGCTGTTTGCCGTCGCACTCGCTGCGATTGCGATCAGTGCGTGCGCGCGATCGGCGGATCGTGCGGTCGAGCAATCTCGAGCGTCCGACGACCGCAGCGCGTTGCAGTCGCGCACGATCAGCGCTGCGGATACTGACGATTTTGGTGCACCGCTCCCAACCGATGCGCGAGATGCCGCGCGTGTGGTGTCGCTCAATCCCACCGCAACAGAAGTCATCTTTGCGATCGGCGCGGAGTCGCGCTTGGTGGGGCGCAGTCGATGGGATGAATTCCCGGCACAGGCGGCTTCAATTCCTGCGCTCGGTGATGGGATTCGTCCAAACGTCGAAGCGCTATTGGGTGCGCGACCGACGCTGGTCATTCTGTATGCCACAGAAGAAAATCGTGCGGCCGCGCGAGCGTTGCAGCGCGCAGGCGTGCGGACGCTGGCCTTGCGTGTCGATCACATCGCGCAATTCATGTCGCTCTGTGCGCAATTGGGCGTTGCGCTGGACGCGACCGAGCGGGCGCGTGTGGTCGCAGACTCCGTGCAACGAACGCTTGATCGCGTGCGTGATGCGACGCGTGGCGCGAGCCCGGTAACGGTCGTCTGGCCCCTGTGGCGCGCGCCTGTGCTGGTGGTCGGACGCGGTAGCTATCTCGACGAACTGCTCGAAATCGCGGGTGGTCGCAACGTCTTTCATGACTTCGCCGCACCGTCACCTGCCGTCTCGATCGAAGAAATCGCGAAACGCAATCCTGACGTGCTTATTGCCAGTGCGAAGACGTCAGGTGAGCTTCGCGCATCGACTGCGTGGCGGTCCGTCGCCGCAGTTCGCAATCAGCATCTATTGCTCGACGATCCCTCGCTGACTGGGCGACCGTCTGTGGTGCTCGGCATGGCTGCAGTATCTCTGGCCCGACTGCTGCATCCCGATCGCGCCGCGGCGCTTCGATGATCAACGCGCGTGATCGGAGATCGACAACATTTGTCGTCCTCGTCGGCCTCGCGCTGCTGGCGATGGTCGCGTTGCTCGGCGTCGCGGTCGGCGCCGTCTCGATTGGTTTGCCTGATGTAGTACGCGCGTTAGGCGGTGTCGGCGATCCGTCTGTTGTAGCCATCGTGCGCGATCTGCGAGTGCCACGTGTCTTGGTCGCGGCGTGTGTTGGCGCCGGGCTCGCGGTCAGTGGCAGCGCGTTGCAGGGGACGATGCGCAATGCACTCGCCGAACCGTATTTGCTCGGCGTATCCGGTGGCGCGGCAGTTGGCGCGGTGGTGTTGATGGCAGTCGGGATTTCCCGGCCCGACGTCGTGACACTCGGTGCGTTTGCTGGTGCCGCGCTGGCCACGCTGCTCGTGACTGCACTCGCGCGCGTGGTCGGAGGAAGTGGCGATACGCGATTGCTGCTGATGGCTGGCGTGATTGTCGGCGCGTTCGCGAACGCGTGTATTCTCGTCGCACTCGCGGATGCGCCGCCGGAAAAGTTGCGTGGTGCACTTTGGTGGATGATGGGGTCAGCAGCCGACGCGACGTGGCCTGCTGTTGCGCGCGTAGGCGCAGCAGTCTTGGTTTTCGGTGCGCTACTCGTTTGGTGGGCCCGCGAGCTGGACGTGCTCGCGCTGGGGGATGACGCCGCCGCGGCATTGGGCGTTGACGTAGATCGTGCGTCACGTCGAATGTTTCTCGTTGCCTCGTGGCTTGCCGCGGCAACGGTTGCCGCGGCAGGGCTCATCGGCTTCGTTGGACTGGTCGTGCCAAATCTTGCGCGCGGAATGGGCGCGACGAGACAACGACCGATGATGCTCGTTTCCGCGGTATACGGCGCTGCACTTCTGGTCGGCGCAGACTTGCTCGCGCGTACACTCCGCGCACCGGCCGAACTTCCGCTCGGCGCGGTGACCGCAATTATCGGCGTGCCATTCTTTTTGTTTCGCTTGCGCCGGATGTCCGCGTGAGCGCGAATGAACCGAGTCGCGCGGATGCGCACATGGGTGCTACTACCACGCACGATATTCGAATTCGTGGTCTGACTGTGCAGTACCCAGGTCGCGATCGCGCCGCGCTTGACGGTGTCTCGTTCGATGCGCTGCCGGGCACGATCACCGCCGTTGTCGGTCCGAATGGGAGCGGCAAGAGCACGATCGTACGCGCGCTACTGCGACGCGTCGCCGTCGCTGCTGGGAGTATCAGCATCGGAGACAACGTGGTCAGCGCGATGGATCCACGGGCTTTTGCGCAGCGCGTCGCGGTTGTGCCGCAACGCGAAGAGCCCGCACGCGCGCTGTCCGTCACTGACTTTGTTGGACTTGGGCGTCACGCACACCGCTCAGCGTTCGGCGTCATGCGCACATCTGATCGCGCCGCCATCGATCGCGCCATGGCGCGAGCCGGCATGACGGACGCGATGCATCAACGTATCGATCAGCTCTCGGGTGGCGAATGGCAACGCGTCCGCATTGCCCGTGCGCTGGCCCAAGAGGCAGCTGTCCTCGTTCTTGATGAGCCGACAACGTTTCTCGATATCGGTCACGAGATGGCGGTGTTTGAGTTACTCGATGCAATCGCGCGGGAAGGATGCACGGTGTTGTTGGTCAGTCATCAGCTCAATCTTGTTGCTCGCTTCGCCTCGCACATCGTACTCCTGCATGCGGGTACGGTCGTCGCGAGTGGCTCGGCCGATGTGGTGATGCGAGGCGACGTGCTGGAAGCCGTGTACGACTGGCCGTTGGTGATCACACGCGACCCTGCCGTTGGCGCGCCGTCGTTGCTTCCGTTGCGCCGCCAAGCGCGCCCGGTGCGCGATCGAGTCGATGCGCCGACAGGTCGAATCACATGATCGGTGCGTTACTGTTTGCCCTCTTCGCGATCGCGCCGGACTCGGCTCGGCTATGCATCGTAGATGCGGCGACTGGCGCACCACTTGGCGGTGTCCAGATCGTCTCGCGCGACTCGGCATCGGCGGCGGTGCGCTCCTCAATGATGGCGATGCCGTGCGTCACACGAGCTCCCGGCTTACTTCGGCTACGGCGCGTAGGATATCGTGCGCGTGACATCGCGCTTGCGCCACGTGAGGATGTGGTCGTTCGGTTGGAGGCGGTCTCGTCTCGTCCTGAATCGGGCGCGACAATGCTCGTCATGAAGCGTGTTGAAGCGTCGCGCACTGCGGCGGGGGTCGCGCGGAGCTCGTACTCGGTCGATGTAGATGATGCGCGTCTGGCTGGCGTTGCTAGTACCAACGCATTGATTGGATCATTGCCGTTCACATCACTGCGCTCCGCGCACGGCGAAACGGGATTGTCACTGCGTGGAGCGCGCCGCGAACAGGTGGCCATTACGCTCGACGGGATGCCGCTCAATGATCCGTCGACCGGAATTGCTGATGTCTCGGATGTACCGTTGGCCAGTTTGGGCTCGGCTAGCGTGGTGCTGGGCGCTGATCCCATCGGTGCCGGATCGGGCGCGAGTGGCGGTGTCCTCGCATTGCAGAGCGCGCCGGTGCGCTTGTTTGCGCTGCGCGCGGGCAGTTTCGGACAACGAGCTGCGGAAGGTGCATGGTTTGCTCAGAGTAGCGACGCACTGTGGCACGCAAGTATCAGCCATACAGAGGCGAGCAACGATTTTTCATTCGTTAATGATGCTGGAGCGTCGGGTGTCGCAGAGCGCGAGCGACGTGTCAACAACGATGAACGTCGCGACGCGATTTCGGTTGGCGTTGCCGGTGGTACCGCCCAATTCGCCATCCTCGCATCAGCCAGCGAACGGGGTATGGTTGGCGCGGAAAATGTGCGGACATACGACGCCGATCGCGCAAACACGACGCGCGTACTCGTACGTGCACAACTGAGTTCCGAATTCGTGCAGTTCATCGCCGGGGCACGCGCGTTTTCGCTTGAGTATCGCGACCCTACGCGTCCTGTGCTCGACGCTCGTGCATATGCGGCTGCGCAAGACGCGGAGCTTCGAGGACGCCTTGGCGTGATCGCGTGGCGCGTTGGCGGTGGAGCGGATCAGGCGACGGCGACGGGCGGCATCGCCCAAGCGCGAGGTCGTGCATTCGCGACCACGAGCTATACCGTGTCGAACGCAAGCGACGCGCTCGACATGAGCGCACGGCTGGATGCAATCGGTTCGTACGGTGCATTGCCTTCGTTTTCGCTCAGCGCTGAACACGTACTCGTCGGCACGTCGGATACGCAGCGTCGCTGGACGATTGCGTCGCGGTTCGCGCAGGCGGTTCGCGTTCCAACGCTATACGATCTGTATTTCTCGTCGCCACAGCGACTATTCGTACGCACGCTCAGCCCCGAGCGCGTGAATATTGATGCAGAGCTGTCCTCTCGCTACGAAATGCGCACAGTGCGCGGATCATTCGCGGTGCAGGGAAGTCTCGTCGCGCGCGACACGCGGGACGCGATCATCTGGTTTCCCGGAAATTTCGGATGGAGTCCGGCGAATGTCGGCATCGAGCGATTGCGTGGAGCCGAAGCGCGAATTCAGTGGCGCACCCGAGCACTCGATGCGTCCGCTTGGGTTTCGGCCTATGACGCGCAGTTGACGTCAGGCGCGTTACGAATCCCGTCTCCGTACGTACCGCGGTTCGGAGGTGGCACTGCTCTCCGCGCGACTGTGTTCGCGAACACGCTGAGCGTTACGACGCGCGCCATGGGTAGACGCCCATTCAGTGCTGGCCCGCGCGATCCTGCATTTGAGTTGCCCTCAGTGTTGCTCTGCGATGTCGCGTTCGCGCGCCGCATTCCGCTCACCGTGTTCCTTCGCGCCACCGAGGCGCTCGTGTCCCTGTCGCTCGAGAATGCTATGGACACGGAGTGGCAATCGGTGCGCGGATTCCCGTCGCCTGGGCGCACCTGGGCGATCACCACGACCCTGCGTCACCACCCTCAGCCGTAATGCTCATGTCCCTCGCATCTAACCTCTCCGCGCCTCGCTCATCGACGCGTCGCACCGTATCACGTTGCGTCGGCCGCTCCAACGCTCTGCGCGTATTCGCGCTGGTGGGTGCGACCTGGGTCGCCGCCGCCTGTGGCAGTGACGGTGTGCTCAACAGCACGCCGCAACCGCCGAAAGGCATCATCGTCATGGACGGCTTCATCCAGCCTGGTCTTACGTTTCTGGCCGACACCGGTTCAGCGACCACGCGAACCATCTTCGGGCCAACGACCGAGTTCGATGCCGGTGGCTTTACCTTGTTGCGAGACACCGTACTCGCCGTCTCAAGTCGTGCGGCGGGTGATCTACTGTACATTGCCGACGTGCGGACAGGCACGATGCGGAAATTGCAGCTTCCCGCGAAGAGCAATCCATCCCGCGCACGGTTGCTGTCCGGAACGAATGGCGCCGCAACGATCGGCGTGGCGCTCCGCGATTCAGGCATGATCGCCACGATCACCGTCGCGGGGAGCGGCGCGCCCACTATCACCCGTCTCAGCAACGCTGGACTCTGTCCGACCGATCTGTTTGTGTACGACAATGCGACGTGGGCCGTAGATGCAAACGCAACCTGTCGCACGAACTACACGGTGCAGGGCGACGTTAGACTGATTCGTATTCCCAACAGCGGTACTACGCGCGATACGGTGGTCATTCCGGGCATGCGCGGCTCCGGTGCGAGTGCGATCGTCGCCAACGATGTGGCGTATGTTTCGGCCGGTGGTGATGCGAGCTTTACCAGCTTTCCGTATACGCTGATCTCCTCGGGCTCCGTCGCAAAGGTCGATCTCAAGAGCAAGCGCGTCTTGCTCCAGCGAGCGATGCCGACAGGGACATATGGCGGAGGCGTAAAGCTCGGGCTCGACGGATACCTCTACGTATCGCTCTACCAGGACCTCGCCGGCTTCAAAAATCGCGTGATGAAGCTGCGCGCGGACGACCTGTCGTTTGTCTCGGGGGTACCTGCAACGGCGACCTCGTCCTTCGCGACGCCTTGGCTGACGCTCACAAGCACGACCGGCACCGACGTGACCTGCGGCAGCGCGCAGGCGGACGCTCTTGGTCGCATCCACTGTATCGTGAACGGTACAGGGTCGGCGACGTCGCTGGTGGTGTTCGACGCGACAGGTAAAGAGGTGCGCCGAGTGTCGGCCGGGCAGGGCGGCGTCGACCTTGCCCTGCGCTGAGTTGACCTCGTAGCTAACGTGCAGCATGACGCTGCTGATCACTGACGCGATCGTGCTGCATGCGATCAACTATTTGGAGTCGTCGCGCATCCTTCGCCTCGTGACTCGTGAGGCGGGGGTGCAGTCGGTACTCGCACGCGGTGCACGGTCGTCGCGGAAGCGGTTCGGCAACGCGGTTGACCTATTTGCCGAAGGCGAAGTCCAGATGCAGATGAAGCCAGGGCGTGAGCTGCATACGTTGATCTCGTTTGACGTGTCGCGCGCTCGCCCTGCCTTAGCGACAGACCTCGGTCGCTTTACCGCGGCGAATGCGCTGACTGAGTGCGTCTTGCGCGTGGTACACGACGAGGCCGCTCCGACGGTCTACGACGGCGTGCTGCAGGGACTGGATGCGATCGCCGCGGCGTTGCCCGGCGACACAGTACGCGTCGCGCTCGGCGCGCTCTGGCGGCTCGTCAGTGAGGTAGGATTTACGCCAGCGCTTGATCGATGTGCGGAGTGTCACACGGCGATTCCGTCCGACACCGATGCGACGTTTAGTCATCGAGCAGGTGGCACGCTCTGTACATCATGCGCTGCCGTCATTCCGGGCGGACGGCGATTGCCAGCGGCCGCGCGTGCGGCGCTGATGGCCTGGCTCGACGGTCGCCAGCCAGAGCTCAGCGATACGGAGTGCCGAGCGCATCAGCGGCTGCTTCGGGAATTTATCGGTCAGCATTTGACGGACGGCCGGGAGCTTCGGGCCTTTCTGGCGTGGGAGCGCGGCGACCTGGAATTTGGCTAAGTCCATGCGCTTCATGCGCATATGCGACAACAGAAGGCCGCAGTTTGATGCTCAGTGCAGGGTGTATGTCTATGCACGCGAGCGGGAATGTTGCTTGACTCTCCTGCTGGAGCGTCCTACTTTCATGGAGGCTCGTCCTTATCCACCCTCAATCGGAGACTTCGACTAACCCCCTGATTCGTCAGTCGGAGAAGCACCATGAAACGTTCGTGGGCAGCACTGGGTCTGGTGCTCGCTCTCAGCGCTCTCATGCCAAAAGATTCGGAGGCGCAGGATCTTCGGAAACGGCTTCCAGGCGTCACGCTTGGGCAGAACTATCCGAACCCTTTCAATCCCGAAACTAAAATCTCGTTCAGTGTGGGCGATCCGCCCGCCTGTCCCGAACCCAGCAAGCAGTACCGCGTCACCATGAAGATTTACAACGTGCTTGCACAGCTCGTTGCAATTCCGGTGTTGCAAGGTGGATCGGGTGGGGTTGCAGGAGGCCAACCGCTGGACAACGTGTCGATCTCGTGTGGTGAGTATGTCGCGTATTGGGATGGCAACGTTCGGGGTACCGGACGCGAAGCTGCCTCTGGCGTCTATCTCTACCGGATTGAGGTTGATGGCGTGAAGGTGCTGACAGGTAAGATGGTCAACGCGAAGTGAGCACCACGAACGACCCGCAAGACAATTCATGATGGCGCGCTGGGTGAGCGGACCCGGCGCGCCATTTTGTATCCGCAATCCGCTACAATGACGCACGTCCAAGTGTCTGGAATGCCGCTTCGGCATGGCCTAGGCGGCATCGGTCTTGCCACTTATTCCTGCGCAAGACCGTAGGATTCGCGAGCGGAGAATCTCTCTCCACCTGCACCGACGCTGCGCCCGAACTCCAATGCCATGATCAACGCCGATCGTCTGACGGTGAAGAGCGCCGAGGCGCTCAACGACGCCGTGAGCCTCGCCCGCAAGGCAGGCAATCCGCTCGTCTACGACCTCCATCTGCTGCTGGCCTTGCTCGCGCAGGACGAAGGAATCGTTGTGCCGATTCTGCAGCGCGTTGGTGCAAACGTCACGTCGGTGCGCGCCGCTGCCGAGCTCGAGGCCGGTCGCTACGCAAAGCAAAGCGATGCGCAGCCGAGCTTCAGTCGCGAACTCACGCAGGTGGTGGACGCTGCTGAAAAAGAAGCCAAGACGCTCGGCGACGAGTACGTCTCCACTGAGCACATGCTGCTCGCGCTGGCCGATGCGAAGAACACCGACAGCATGCGTTTGCTCGGCGTCGTCGGCGCGAATCGCTCGGCCTTGGTGGACGCGCTTAAGCTCGTCCGTGGTGCGCACAAGGTCACCGACCAGTCGCCCGAAGGACAATATCAAGCGCTTGAGCGATACACTCGTGATCTGACCGAGGCCGCACGGAAGGGCAAGCTCGATCCTGTCATTGGTCGCGACGAAGAGATTCGCCGCGTCATCCAAGTGCTGTCGCGTCGCACGAAAAACAACCCGGTACTCATCGGCGAACCGGGTGTGGGTAAGACCGCCATTGCCGAAGGACTCGCGCAGCGCATCATCAGCGGTGATGTGCCCGAAGGGCTTCGCAACAAACGCCTCGTCTCGCTAGACCTCGGCGCACTCATTGCCGGCGCGAAATTCCGCGGGGAATTTGAAGAGCGGCTCAAGGCGGTGCTCAAGGAGATTACGTCGTCCGACGGTTTGTACATCGTGTTCATCGACGAGATGCACACGCTTGTCGGTGCCGGTAAAGCCGAAGGCAGCATGGACGCGGGCAACATGCTCAAGCCGATGCTCGCACGCGGCGAACTGCGCGTTGTCGGTGCGACGACGCTCGACGAGTATCGCAAACATATCGAGAAGGACGCGGCGCTCGAACGGCGGTTTCAGCCGGTGTACGTGGGCGAGCCTAGCGTCGAGAGCACGATTGCAATCCTGCGCGGCCTCAAGGAGCGTTACGAAGCGCATCATGGCGTGCGTATTACGGACGGCGCCGTTGTAGCGGCGGCGACGCTCTCCAATCGGTACATCGGCGATCGCTTTCTGCCTGACAAAGCGATCGATCTTATCGACGAAGCATCCTCGCGATTGCGCATCGAAATCGATTCAGTGCCGCAAGAGATCGATGCGGTTGAACGCAAGATCGTGCAGTACGAAATCGAGCGTCAGGCGCTACGCAAAGAGACGGATGCCGCGTCGCTCGAGCGTCGCTCGGTGATCGAACGTGAACTCGCCGATTCGAAGGAACACGCCTCGGGTATGCGTGCGCAGTGGCAGCAGGAAAAAGAGACGCTCGGCAGCGTTGGCCGCATCAAGCAGGAAATCGAACAGGCGCGCTTTGAAGCGGAGCAGGCGACGCGCACCGGAGACTTGAACAAGGCCGCGGAGATCACGTACGGCCGCATTCCGTCACTCGAACGGCAGATGAAGGAAGCCGAGAGCAAGCTGGCGAGTCACGATGGTGGCCGGCCGCAATATCTCAAGGAAGAAGTGGGCGCTGACGACGTGGCCGAAGTGGTCGCGCGGTGGACCGGCATTCCGGTCACGCGCATGCTCGAAACCGAACGCGAACGTCTGACCAAACTTGAAGACGTGCTGGCGACGCGCGTGATCGGTCAGCGCGAAGCCGTGCGTGCCGTGGCGAATGCCGTGCGACGCTCGCGCGCCGGCCTGCAGGATCCCAATCGTCCGATCGGTTCTTTCATTTTTCTCGGACCGACCGGTGTTGGTAAGACCGAGACGGCCCGTGCACTCGCCGAGTTTCTCTTCGATGACGAGCATGCGATGGTACGCATCGACATGTCCGAGTACATGGAGAAGCACGCCGTCGCGCGACTGATCGGTGCGCCGCCGGGCTATGTGGGCTACGAGGAAGGCGGGCAGCTCACGGAAGCGGTACGCCGTCGTCCATATTCGGTTATTCTCTTTGACGAAATCGAGAAAGCGCATCCGGATGTATTTAACATTCTGTTGCAGCTGCTCGACGATGGTCGGCTGACCGATTCGCAAGGACGCACCGTCGACTTCAGAAACGCAGTGGTGATTCTCACGTCCAACGTCGGCAGTCAGCTCATTCTTGAGCGTGGCCAATCCGGCGAAGGCGGTGACTGGTCGCGTGTCGAGCAGGAAGTCCTCGCTGCGTTGCGGAGTATGTTCAAGCCGGAATTTCTTAACCGTATCGATGATATCGTCGTCTTTCACCCGCTCACTCGGCTGGATCTCGACTTTATCGTTGACCTGCAGCTGGGGCAACTGCGGAAGCTGCTCGGAGATCGCAAGTTATCGATCGTGTTGACGGAGGCCGCGCGCGAACGTTTGGCTGACGAAGGGTACGAGCCCGCGTTCGGTGCTCGCCCGCTCAAGCGCGCCGTGCAACGACTACTGCAGAATCCGCTCGCGATGGCCGTGCTGGAAGGTCGGTTTAAGGAAGGCGATCTCATTGTAGCGGATGTGAATCCGGCCGATGACGCGTTGCTCTTTCGACATGGTGACGCTGCGGATGCCGCTGCGCTGGCAGCAGCGTTGCCCGCGACGGCAGCTGCGGTGTCGTAACCGCATACGCGTGCTCCAAACGTGACGCAGTCGCCACCCCTCTCGCCTGCAATCCAGCAGGCGATGTCTGCAGCACTGGCGGAAGCCCAGGCCGCGATGGACGCGGGCGAGGTGCCGGTCGGGGCAGTGATCGTCTCGCAAGGGCGTGTTGTGGTTCGCTCGCAGAATCGCATGCGGCGAGACGGCGACCCAACGGCACATGCCGAAGTCCTCGCGTTGCGCGAAGCGGCGATCGTAGTGGGAGAGGATGCGCTTCGCGCCGCGACACTCGTTGTCACGCTTGAGCCGTGCGCAATGTGTGCCGGCGCAATTGTGCTGGCGCGCATCGCGAGCCTGATCTTTGGGGCGTGGGATGAGAAGGCCGGCATGTGTGGCTCTATTGGCGATATCGTCCGTCACGGCAGGTTGAATCACCGGCCTGCGGTGACAGGGGGGGTGCTGGGTGAGGAATCTGCGCTGTTATTGCGGACGTTCTTCGCCGCGCGTCGTTGATTGCGGGCGTCGCGCTATGCGAAGGCTCCTCACGCCCTCGACGTGTGTTGGCACATACCGTAGCTACAGCATTCCGTGAGAATTTCCGTATTCAACCAGCACGTTCATGCGACAGAGCGGTACGCGCAGTACGCAACCGACGGTCACCGCGAGCGACGTGGTGTTTTTGCTCGATGTGGACAACACGCTGCTGGACAATGATCGTATTACGTCGGATCTCCGCATGTATCTGGTGCAGACGTTCGGCGAAGCGCGTGCGGTGCGGTACTGGGAGGTTTTTGAAGCGTTGCGCAGCGAACTGGGATATGCCGACTACCTCGGCGCCTTGCAACGCTATCGCACCGCAGTGGCGCAGGGCGCGGCACACGAGCATCAGCTGTTGCAGATGTCGTCATTCCTCATCGACTATCCCTTCGCGGATCGACTCTACCCAGGCGCGCTGGATGCGGTGCGGGCACTATCGGCAATCGGCAAGACGGTCATCCTCTCTGATGGCGATGTCGTCTTCCAACCGCGAAAAATTACCCGTTCCGGGCTGTGGGACGCGGTAGCCGGACGCGTGTTGATTTACGTGCACAAAGAACAAAGTCTCGACATGGTGCAAGCACTGTTTCCGGCGCGGCATTACGTGATGGTGGATGACAAGCTCCGATTGCTCACGGCAATGAAGGCCGTGCTGCGTGAGCGACTCACGACGGTGTTTGTGCAACAAGGTCACTATGCGCAGGATGTCATCGCGAATGCTGAATACCCGCTGGCGGACGTCGTCGTGCAAAGCATCGACAGCCTGACTGCATGGGACCGCGAGTCTTGGCAGCACACAATCGGCCATGGCAGCGCGACGTCGTCGCGTTGATGCTGCGCGACGCGCGTACTTTCTTGCGACGAGACACGCGACGAAACGCGCGACCCTCACGCTGACCGATCTCGACACCTCACACCAGCCACGACGATGACACTCGAACAATCGCACGCCTCACTCACCGACAGTCCCGCATGGGCAGCGCTGGTTGCCCATCACCGTGCCATCGGCGATGTGCATCTCCGTCGCTTCTTTGCCGACGACGCCTCGCGTGGCACACGGCTGACAGCCGAGGCCGCGGGCCTCTATCTCGACTACTCCAAGCAACGCGTCACCGAAGAGACGGTTCGGTTGCTGTCGGCGCTGGCGGACTCGGTAGGACTTCGCGGCTGCATCGACGCGATGTTTCGTGGCGACAAAATCAACGTGACCGAACAACGCGCCGTGCTGCACGTCGCGCTTCGCGCGCCTCGCGACCAGACACTTGTTGTTGACGGCGAGAATGTCATACCGTTGGTGCACGCCGTGCTCGATCGGATGGCGGCCTTTGCCGAACAGATTCGCTCGGGCGCGTGGACAGGGTACACCGGCGCACGCATACGAAACATCGTCAACATCGGAATCGGCGGCTCCGACCTCGGACCTGTGATGGCGTACGAGGCGCTCAAATTCTACAGCGACCGCGCGCTCACCATTCGCTTTGTCTCGAATGTGGATGGCGCGGATTTCGTCGAAGCGACGCGCGACCTTGACCCGAAGGAAACGCTGTTCATCGTATCGTCGAAGACTTTCACGACACTCGAAACGATGACGAACGCGCACAGCGCGCGCGAGTGGTGCCTCGCGACGCTACGCGACGAGTCTGCCGTCGCGCGACACTTCGTGGCCGTCTCGACCAACGCGAAGGGAGTCGCCGAGTTCGGCATCGATACCGCGAATATGTTCGAATTCTGGGACTGGGTCGGTGGTCGGTACTCGTTGGATTCGGCCATCGGCCTCTCGACGATGATCGCCATTGGCCCGACGCATTTTCGCGCAATGCTCGACGGCTTTCACGAGATGGATGAACATTTCCGCACCGCGCCGTTTGACCGCAATCTTCCCGTCCTCATCGGGCTCCTCGGTGTATGGAACGCCAACTTTTTGGGCGCCCGCACTGCGGCGGTCCTCCCGTATGAGCAGTATCTCAAGCGATTCCCGGCGTACCTGCAGCAGCTCACGATGGAGAGCAACGGCAAACACGTAACGCTTGAGGGACGAGCGGTCGATTACCAGACCGGTCCGGTGTATTGGGGTGAACCGGGCACGAACGGGCAGCATTCGTTTTATCAGCTGATTCATCAGGGCACGGACCTCATTCCCTGCGACTTCATCGCGTTCGCGCAGTCGCTTGATCCGATCGGTCGCCATCACGACATCCTGATGGCGAATGTGTTCGCGCAGGCTGAGGCGCTCGCATTCGGGAAAACGGCCGACGAAGTGCGCCAGGACGGCACCGCCGTGGCACTGGTGCCGCATCGCGTGTTCGAGGGGAATCGTCCGTCAAGCATGATCCTTGCCGATCGTCTCACGCCGGCGATGCTCGGCACGCTGGTCGCGCTGTACGAGCACAGTGTGTTCACGCAGGGCGCTATCTGGAACCTCGACTCTTTCGATCAATGGGGCGTGGAGCTCGGCAAAGCGTTGGCGCAAAAGATCATGCCGGAGCTCGAGGGTGCGCACGACGCCGACGTCGCACACGATAGCTCCACAAGCGCACTCATTCGCCGTTACCGTGAGCGCAAAATCGCACGATGACCGCAATGGTTCTCGGGATCGGCACGGACCACGGAGGTTTCGCGCTCAAGGAAGATCTCATCACGCGCCTCCGCGCTGCGGGGCACAAAATTCGCGACTTTGGCGCGCACGCGTTGGTGCTGGACGATGACTATCCGGATTTCGTCGCGCCGCTTGCCCGCGCGGTCGCGGCCGGTGAGCTGGAACGCGGTATCGCCATCTGTGGCAGCGGCGTCGGCGCGGCGATATGCGCCAACAAGGTGCGCGGTGTACGTGCGGCGCTCGTGCACGATCATTTTTCCGTCCACCAGGGCGTGGAGGGCGATCGCATGCAGGTGCATTGCGCTCCACGACGATCTGTTTGAGCGTCGAAGGGCACAGTGTTGCGCAGCGTTGTTTGAGGCGCTTGATCGCGCCGCAGGCAATCGGAAGCGTGACACGCGCTGGAACGGTGCCGAGTGAACCGAAAAATGCAGGGACGATCGTTGATTCAGGTACGCCGTACATCATCGCCGCGCGATGGTCGACCCGCCGCCGTTTCGTATAGTGAATGTCAACGACGCCGTCATGATTGGCATCGGGGGCGATGTCAGGACACCGCGATTGCGCTCCGTCTACTTTGCCGCGAAAGGGCTGCCAACGATCGGTGGTGTATGGTCACACGATTCTCCGGTTTCTGGGTCTCACAGCGCGCGGCACGCGGCGACGGCGGTGGCGCCCACCGCAACGAGAGCCGTGATTAGTGGCTTCATTGGACGTTCTACTGCGGATGGGTGTGCGCAATGCGCATGGTCCTGAGCCGAACCTCCCAACGGTTACGGGTCTGCGGCCTCGCGCATCCTGCCTCATGCGAGCAGTCCTCTGCTGCCTACGAGCGTATACGTTCTGTAGTCCGACGCTCGCGTGACGCGACGTCCACGTGCGGCGGTCGGACACGGTCACCGATCTGCTTCAGCGCGATCGTGATGTGGGCGTGTCAGGCTTTTGGCGTTGCCTTCGCGCAACCGCCACTCCGTTTGTGCCCAGAAATCCCTTGATGGCGGCAGGGCGGTCGATTAGGTATGAAGGCTGGAGGATGGACTACGAGGCTGGTGACGTTCTGCGGCGCGCGGCTGTTGCGCGTCCTCGACATCGGAATTGTGACCGTTCCCCTATGAGGATAGGTGGCCGAGTGGTTGAAGGCACCGGTCTCGAAAACCGGCGTGCCCGAAAGGGTACCGTGAGTTCGAATCTCACCCTGTCCGTGCAGTGGCACGTACTCCAGGTCGCGTGTCGGACAACCGCAGCGCGCCGGTGCGACAGGTTCGCGCTCGGCGCGTTTGCACAGGATGACGGAGCGTCGTCGTCCGCAGGGATGGATGGCCGAGTGGTTTAAGGCGCACGCCTGGAAAGCGTGTGAACGTGAAAGCGTTCCGTGAGTTCGAATCTCACTCCATCCGTTGGTTCAAGGATGTATTCTGGGACAGGCCAGGCTTCGTCACAACGAGCCTGGCCTTTGTCTTTGCCCGAGGTCCCGGCCGCTGTACGTGCCGATTCAATTGCTTCCAGGATGCCATCGATGTCGCACGCACCGCGTCTACTCATGTGTCCCCCGGAGTACTACGGGATCGAGTACGTGATCAATCCGTGGATGGAGGGACAAATCGGCCGAGTGGACGCGCCAAAGGCGCGGCGGCAGTGGGATACCCTCTACGAGCAACTGTCCTCGCTCACGCGCGTCGAACTCATGACCGCGCCTCCTGGGCTGCCGGATATGGTCTTCACCGCGAACGCGGGGCTCTCCTGCCAAGGGAAAGTGGTGCCCGCGTCTTTTCGTGTCCCCGAACGCAAGCGCGAAGAGCCGCATCATGTGCAGTGGTTTCAGGACCATCGATTCCACGTCGAAGAGCTCGGGCCCGATCAACCGTTCGAAGGTGAAGGCGACGCCCTCTTTCAGCCGGGCGAACCGTTGCTCTGGGCCGGCTACGGTGTGCGGTCGAGCATTGAATGTCAGCCGTGGCTGACGACGGTCTTCGAATGCGAGGTGGTCTCGCTGCGCTTGGTTGATCCGCGCTTCTATCATCTCGACACCTGCTTCTATCCGTTGCCGGGCGGTTGCGTGGTGTACTGGCCGGGCGCGTTCGACGACGATTCGCTGACGCGCATTCGCAGTCGGGTACCAGCCACGAAGCGCCTCGAAGTGCGCGAACATGATGCGCTGCGCTTTGCCTGCAACGCGATCGTCATTGGTAACACGATCATCGCACACGCGCACAGCGCAGAGCTCAAGGAGAAACTCGCCGAGTGGGGTTATGAGGCGCGAGATGTGGACGTGAGCGAATTCTTGCTCGCGGGTGGTGGCTGTAAGTGCATGGTCATGCTGCTCGATCAGGCACCAGACACAGGACACCGTATAGGCCAAAGTTTCGAGTCGCTCGTCCGCACCACGCGACTCGGTATGACCGGACACATTCTCGATACCGGTAAGCTCAATCGCGTCATTGCGGCGGCCACGGATGCAGGACTTGGCTGTCGAGTAGAGAAGCTCGAAGCGGGCGAGCGTTTCGATCAGTACTCGCATGCACAGCTCCGTATCACGGCGCCCACGCAAGAGCGGCTCGACACCGGCGTCGCCGAGCTGATTGCGCTGGGCGCGGAGCCCATGTCCGAGCACCCGCAGGATGTGCAGTTGCAGACGGCGCCGAAGGATGGCGTGGCGCCCGAGGATTTTTATTCGACGACGATCTATCCGACGCGCGTGCTGGTGGACGGACAGTGGTTGTTGGCGCGTGGACAGCGGATGGATGCCATGCTCGTCGTCGATCGCGTGCACACGCAGGTGCACTGTCGGCTCATGCGCGACCTCCGCGTCGGTGATGAAGTCGTGGTCGGGCATCAGGGCATCAAGGTCGCGCTGCCGGAGCTCAACGCGCACGGTGAAGGCTTCTCGTTCATGAGCGCCGGCGTGTCGAGCGAGCGACGCGTCGAGCATACCGTTGATGAGCTGTCGTGGGAGATCGCGCGATGCGTCGAGCGCGGTGGCAAGGTCTGTGTGGTCTCCGGACCGGTGGTGATCCACACCGGCGGCGGCCCGTATCTGCAACAACTAATCGAACGCGGCTTCGTGCATGTGCTGCTCACCGGCAACGCACTGCCGGTGCACGACATCGAGAGCAGCATGTTTGGGACGTCGCTGGGCGTCGATCTGTCGCGTGGCCGCGGCGTACGTGGCGGTCATCGCCATCATTTGCGCGCGATCAATCGCGTACGGCACGCGGGTTCAATCAAAGCGGCGGTCGACACGGGTGTCATCACGAGCGGCATCATGCACGCGTGTGTGAAGCACGACGTACGCTATGTGCTCGCGGGTTCGATCCGCGACGATGGGCCGCTGCCCGACACATTGATGGACTTGGTGCAGGCCCAGGAGGCCTACGCGGATGCATTGCAAGGGTGCGAGGTGGTGCTGATG
>JBBQDB010000003.1:0-60710 GCA_038319245.1 Gemmatimonadales bacterium | reverse complement strand
TACTCGCAAGGCGTGCCGACGTTTTTGCTCAACGATTCGTTGAGCGTGACGATGGCGCAGTTGACCCAGATTCGCAGCTGATCCCCGCCTCACCCACCAGGAGAATTTCAAACACATGCTTCGCTCTCTTTATGCCGGCGTCTCGGGTCTGCGCAACAACCAAGTGCGCATGGACGTCATCGGTAACAACATCGCCAACGTGAACACGGTGGCGTTCAAGGCGGGTCGCGTCACGTTCAAAGAAGGCTTTGCGCAGTTGCTGCAGGGCGCCAGCCGTCCGCCTGGAGACCAGGGTGGTATCAACCCGATCCAGATCGGTCTCGGTATGCAGATCGGTTCCATCGACCAGATCTTCAACCAAGGCAATCTCGAAACGACCGGCTCGAACACGGACCTCGCAATTCAGGGCGATTCGTTCTTCGTCGTGCGAAAGGGCAACCAGAGCTTCTACACACGTTCCGGCAACTTCCAGGTTGACGCACTCGGCAACATGGTCTCGCCGACCAACGGCTTCGTCGTGCAGGGACGTACGTACGAGAATGGCATTCTGAAAGACGGTATCCATGACATTCAGTTGCCGTTTGGTCAGAAGGTGTCCGCCAAGCCGACGACCGAGACAGTGCTCGCGGGCAACCTGAACGCCTCCGCGCCCGTCTTTCAGGGGACGTTCACCAACGCGACCGATCGCGCGCTGCCGATCAACCAAAAGGCGTGGACCGAAACGCAGATCGCGATCTTCGATTCGCAGGGCTCCAAGCACGACGTCAAAATTCAGATGTGGAAGACGGCGCCCAACACGTGGGATTGGCGCATCGATCCGATCGCCAGCGGCTTGACCGAAAACTTTCAGACCGACAGCGCATCGCCGCCGACATCGATCGCGTTGCCCACGCCGCCGACCGGTTATGAGATCCTTCCGGCCAACGTGACCGTCACCAGTTCGTCGGGCACGGCGTACTCGAATCCGACCGACTGGTCGTTCAACGCCGCGACGGGCGCCGTGGATTTCACGGCCAGCATGCCGTCGAATTCCGAAATCAAAGTGGGCTACTTCATGAGCCCGACCGCGGCGACGCCGAGCATCAACGGTGGCACGCTGACGTTCGACCAGGCCGGCATCATGAACACCAACATCACCGCTGGTATCGACTTCGCCGTGCCGGGCGCGAACCTGGTGCAGGTGAACCTCAAGCTCAACGGCGGCGTCAACGGCCTCACGCAGTTTGCCAGCACCGGATCGACAGCCGTGCTGCGCGACCAGAACGGCTATACCTCTGGCTCGCTGCAGAACTTCTCGATCGACCGCTTCGGATTGATCACCGGCTTCTTCACGAACGGTACCACGTCGCCGCTCGCCAAGATCGTCCTCTCCGACTTCAACAACCCGAGCGGCTTGCTCCGCATCGGCGACAACATGTACCAGGAGTCGGCCAACTCGGGCGGCGCGGTCTTGGGCTTCGCGCTCGAAGGTTCGCAGTCACAGCTGACCAGCGGCGCGCTCGAAATGTCGAACGTTGACCTGGCGCAGGAATTCACGAACATGATCGTGGCACAGCGCGCCTTCCAGGCGAACGGCAAGGTCGTCTCGACCTCCGATCAGATGCTGCAAGAGTTGATGACGATCAAGAACTAAGCGGTTGACCGCGTGGCGACGTCCGACTCCAGTCGGCGTCGTCACCGCGGGCGCCGGCGATCTGGATCGGCACTTTCTGCCGACGAGGAGCGAATTTGCCGAGGACGGTTTCCTCGGTTGTGGTTGATTTCCATAATACGGAAATATGAAATACATCTACAAACCGTTGCTAATCAATGGGTTAACGCATCGTCGAGTATCGCCGGAGACGCGTGTCTCACCGTGGCCCGGACCGTGCTTTGAAGGAGGACGCTGACTCCACCTTATCCCGCGTCGAATCATGTCTGCGAAGAAAGAAGCCAAAGCGCCCGCGACTCCGCCAGAAGAAGGCGCTGAGCCTGCCAAAGCCAAGTCCAAGATGCCCATGATCGCGATCCTCGCGGTCGGACTCGCCGTTGGCGGTGGCACCGGCGCGGCCGTGATTGGACCGATGGTGGCCAAGAAACTCGGCAAGGCGGCCCCCGCGCACGCCGAGGCCGGCAAAGACAGCGCGGCGGGGACGGATGAAAAGTCCGCCGAGAAGCCGAAGGAAGGCGAAAAAGGCAAAGAGGGTGAGAAGGGGAAGGAAGGCGCTGTGGCGCCCATGCATCTCCTCGAGAACCTCGTGCTGAATCCCGCCGGTAGCGGCGGCAGTCGCTTCCTGCTGCTCTCCGTCGCCATCGAGACGGGCAACAAAACCGCTGAAGAAGATTTCAAGGCACGCGACGCCGAGCTGCGCGACATCATCCTGACCGCGCTTGGCAATAAGACGGTCGACCAGCTCGTGGACATGACGAATCGCGAACCGATCAAGGTCGAAGTGCAGACCGCAATCGGCGCCCGTTTCGGCAAGACCGCCGTCAAGCGCTTGTACTTCCCGCAGTTCGTGGTGCAGTAAGCTCTCATGGCGTCCGAAACGCTCAGCCAGAACGATATCGACCGACTGCTCGGCGGCGGCGCGCGCGTACCCGCGCAGACAGCTGCCGCGCTCGATGTGCAGGTCTATGACTGGCGTCGTCCGCATCGCGTTTCCAAAGAGCGACTGCGCACGCTGGAAGCCATGTACGAACGATTGGTAAAGAGCCTTGAGGCCTGGCTCATCTCACGCGTGCGTGGACAGATCGAAGTACGACTACAGAGCGTCGAACAGTTCTCGTTCGGCGAGTTCACGCTGTCGTTGCCGACCCCCTGCTCGAGCTTTGTTTTCGAGATTGCGGGCACAGGGCAGAAGGGCGTGATGGACGTCGGCCCCGAGTTCTCCAACTACATCATCGATCGATTGTTTGGCGGTGAAGGCGTCGGCAGTTCACTGACGCGCGCGCTGACGCCGATCGAACGCATGGCGGTTCGCTCCATCGCGGATCGAGTTGCCGTGCTGTTGCAGGAGATCTGGCAGGACTACGTGCCGATGGAACTCAACATCACCGCGTTCGAATCATCGCCGGAAATTCTGCAGGTCGTGAACCGGGAAGATCCGGTGCTCGTGGCGAACGTCGAAGTCACCGCGGGTAACTCGTCGAGTCTCTTGCTCATCTGTCTGCCCTTCTCGGTACTCGACAAGTTCTTCACGTCGAATGCGCAGGCGCGTACGGGTGCGATCACGACGAACGAAGTCGAACGTGAAGCGACGAGAGCCAGGAGCGAAGCAGCGCTGCGCGCGACCAAGGTTTCGCTGACGGCACGACTCCCGGAGTTTCAGCTGAGCATGCGCGATATTGCGCGGCTCGACGTGGGCTCCGTGATTCCCACCGGCATCCCCAAGGGATCGCGAGTCATTCTGCGCGCAGGCTCCCAGGAACGCTTCATCGGCCACCCTGGCCGAGTGAACGGCAACCTTGCTGTTCGCATTCTTGACTCGGTGCAAAGCGCACCGTCAGTCCCCGAAAACCGGACGACGAACTCATGAATCCCGCAGAAATCGACGCGTTGGTCGCGAGCGTGCAGGCGGCCAAAGCCGCTGGTCAGCCCATTGCTTCGTTGAATGATGACGACCTCAATGTGCCGATGAGTGACGACGGCTACGGACAGCCTCCGCAGCTGACCGACTTCGAACAGACGATGATGGGCACAACGGAAGTGCCGATCGGGATGCTGCTCGACCTCACCTTGCCAGTCTCGATCGAGCTCGGTCGTACGAGCATGACGGTGCAGGAAATTCTGCGCCTCGGTCGTGGCTCGGTGATTCAACTGGACCGATTGGCAGGTGAGCCGATCGACATTTACGTTGGCGAGCGTCGCTTCGCCGAGGGTGAAGTGGTCGTGTTGGGCGAGCATTTCGGAGTGCGCATCACCCGCATTCTGGCCTCGGCGGGCAACATGTCCAAGTCGCACGCCGCGTAAGTCATGTTGCAAGCCGGGTTGGGAGTCCTCGCCGCACTCGCGTTGGTCCTCGCGCTTGGCGCGCTGTGCGTGTGGCTGCTCAAGCGCTTCGGCGCGGGCACGCTACTGCCACGCACGCGCGTGCCGGTGGAGGTCGTGCAGCGCATCGCCCTTGGCCCCAAGGTGGGCCTCGCTGTCGTGCGCGTTGGCGAGAAAGTGATGGCTCTCTCGATCGGTGAAGGTGGCGTTCGCACGTTGTTCGAACTCGACGAAGCGGACCGTCAGCAGATTCTCGCGAGCAGCACGCTGGCCACGCCGCACGCATCGAGCAGGAGTGCATCTGATGCGTTCGCAAAGTTTCTGCCGAGCAAATTTGCGCTGGCGTTTGGTCGCGCCCCTGCCCTGCCGCTACCGACGACGCTCGAGGAGATGACGCCCGTTGCGGCGACGCCGATCGTGGGCGCGCCGACAGTGTCCATGCCGTACCCGGTCACGCAGTTTTCGCCGACGATGGCCGTCACATATTCGCGTACGCTCTCGCCCGAGATGGCGCGCGATCGCGACTTTCGCGCCATGCTGGGTGTGTCGCTGAGCGCGGCCACGCGACTCGTTGTCCTGATCGCGGCGCTCGCGATTGCTGGCGCGACCGCGGCCCCCCTCCGCGCACAAACACCGCCAGTCGAGCAACCCCCGGTTAAACCACCGGTAGCCGATCCGACTCCCGCGCCAACTCCCGCGCAAACTCCTACACCAGCGCCGGTCGTGCAGGTGCCCGTAGTACAGGCACCGGTTGCCCCGACGCCGATCGCCCCGACGCCCGCGGCACCGAGTGCTACACCCGTGGCCACACCGCTGCCGAGCGCTGCTGGGACGACGGCGAGAACGCCAGCAGCACGAAGCACGACCACTCAAACTGCCGTTGCGCAGCAACCCAAAGGGCCCGCGCCACTTGTCGCGCCGCAGATCCGCGGTCGCAAAGAGAGTCCGCGTACTGAAGCGGCGAAAGCGACGCTGTTGAGCAGTCCGGCTGCGCAGGCCAAGGGCAATGGCTCGAGCGTGTCTGCGGACGGCGCGCGTGTCACGAAGCCAACGTCGGCCATGAAGGTTGAGAGCGCTGCGCGAGATTCGAATAAGGCGCAAGCGGAGCCCGCGGCCGTCGCACCGATCGCGGGTGAAGATGCGATCATGAAGATGATGCCGCAGATGGATATGAAGATCGGCGACGCAAAGGATGGCGGACTTCGTCTGAACGGTACGGTCGGTATCGTCGTGATGATGGGGTTGCTGACGTTGCTCCCCACGTTGCTGCTGATGATGACCGGATTCACACGCATTCTCATCGTGCTGCATTTCCTCAAGCAGGCGATGGGCACACAGGGCGCACCACCGGCGCAGCTGTTGGCCGGCCTCGCGCTGTTGCTGACGGGCTTCGTGATGTCACCGACGCTCGTACAAGTAAATCGCGACGCGATCACGCCATGGCTCGATGGCAAGATGACGCAAGTGCAGATGATGCAAACGGGAGTGAAACCCATGCGCGAATTTATGCTGCGCCAGACACGCCAGTCCGACCTCAAGGCCTTTGTCGAACTGAGTCGCATGCCGCGGCCGAATACGGTGGACGATGTGCCGTTGCATGTCCTGATGTCGGCGTTCGTCGCGAGCGAACTGCGCACGTCGTTTCAGATCGGCTTCATGATCTACCTGCCGTTCATCATCATCGACGCGGTCGTCGCGTCGGTGCTCATGAGCATGGGTATGATGATGCTGCCGCCGGCCATGATTTCGCTGCCATTCAAGTTGCTGCTGTTCGTACTGGTCGACGGGTGGACGCTGACGATTCAGTCGCTGGTACAGAGCTTCAAGTAGGAGCGAACTACAACTGCGGGCCGCGGATGGTGTGGAGGGCGCGGATGTGTCCAGTGCGTGACGCTACTACAGCAAGAGAAAAGCAACGGCGGGCCGCGAATGGCGCGAATTCCGCGAATGACGCGAATCCGGATGGCGCACGGGATCGATCCGCGTAGTCCGCGGCTGGCAGATTGGCGCTATCCTCGTGCGCGTGACTGTTTAACTGCACATTTCATTGACTGTAGGAGCGTCGCGCGTCTCGGCGTTCACGATGGCGTTCACGATGGCGAGCTGAGTGCGACGTTGCCAGTGCATACGCCGAACCAATTCGCGGCGTTCGCGCAATTCGCGGCCTGCAGTTCCTTGTCCGTCCGGGCGCCGCGATTCAGCGATTATCTACGGCATCGATGCGGCGCTGCGCCTCGCGCCAGTCGACGCTCGGCGCCACCCCGACGTCATCGAGTTCGAGGCTCGCCAGGGCACGCTCCATTACGGGTGCACCCATATCCGCCGGAAGCGCCAGGCCAAACGCCAGCTCGGCGCGACGACAGAGCCGCTCCTCGCGCGCGGCATGGCGATCCGGGCCTGCCTCGCCGGACAGTGTCGCCAGCCGCTCGCGGACCGCATGCACGCGTGCGTGCACGCCCTCATGCAGAATCGACGACGCGACCGGCGCCGCGGTGATATCGCGACGTGCCAGGAACGTCAGCTCGGTGATGATCGTGCGCTCGGACGGTATGAACGCCCCACGGCAGGCGTACCGTTCGATCCGAATCGCATCGACATCCCGCTGCAGATGCCGCAATCGCCACGGCTGGACATCACCGATCAGCCGCAACGCCTCCTCGAGCCGTTCGAGGACCGCGGTCGAGCTGATATCCGCGCGCGAGTTGAGCAACTCGACCGGCACTCCGTGCACGACGAATCGCTCAGGCACGGGCGTCACGGGCGGAGTGAACGGCCGGCCAAAGCCGAGCCGAGCGAGCAAGGAAGCGAGCATAGGGAATGGTACCCCAGCCGATGGATTTCCGTCCAAAATCCGTTTTCTCAGATTCGGTCATAATGACCTGCGCTCGGCGCCCCCACCGATCATACCGCGGCGCCACCACACCGCCGCCGCCACGCCATCGACCCCGGACCCACCCCCGGCAAAAGCTCCCGTAACCCAAGCGGCAGATTGTGCCGACCGTCACGATACTCTCTCGCAACACCAACCAATCTCTGCCGTGGAAAACGTTGCTTGACATAGAGTTGTGATATGAGAGGAGCGCTGGCACTCGTGGTACGAACCCTGCTTTACCACATCCCAGAGATGGTCTCCGGTTCTGCCGGTCGCCGCCAACGCCTTCGCTCCTTCAGCCATACACGATGTCGCATCAGCTGGTCATCGATTTGACGCGCGACGCCATCATCACCGCCCTCATGCTGGCGGCACCGATGCTGGGCATCGCCCTGTTGGTCGGGCTCGTGGTCTCGATTATCCAGTCCGTCACGCAAATCCAGGAACAGACGCTGGCGTTCGTGCCGAAACTCGTGCTCGTCGGCGGTGCCTTCATCGTCGGGATGCCGTGGCTGATCCAGATCCTGACGCGCTACACCAAGCAGCTCATCCTCAGCATTCCCTCGGTGGTCGCGTGAGCGATGCCGTGGCGCAGAGCGTCAACAGCGCGATGCACGCCGGCTTGGCCGTGACCGCGTCCGGCTTCCCCGACCTGTTCGCGCCCGGTGTGGCCACCGCGTTCATCCTGACGATCCTGCGCGTGAGCGGGTTGATGCTCGCAGCGCCCGTGTGGTCGGCGCAGTCGGTGCCGATGAAGTTGCGCACCGCCATCATCGTCATCTTCGCCGTACTGCTGCTCCCCGCAGCATCGGCCAGCGCCACGCTTACGACGCTCCGTATTTCGCCGGCATCGTTCCTCTCCGAATCGATCATCGGATTCGTTGTTGGTCTCGCGGCCGCCATCACGATCGCCGCTGCCGAATTCGCCGGCGAGTTGATCACGACGACCGCCGGCTTGTCTGGCGCGGCGATCATGGACCCGGTCAACAACACGCAGGCGCCGATTCTCTCGGGCTTCATGCAACTGCTGGCGTTGGTGCTGCTCGTGATCAGCGGCGGCCACGTACTGATGATCGAAGCGGTCGGCAACAGCTTTCGCGCGATGCCGTTGGGTGCTTCGTTCGACCTCGCCGCCGGCATGGGCGCGTTTGTCCCGATGGCCAAAGTGATTTTTCGCAGCGGCCTGCAGTTCGCGGCTCCTGTGATCGCCGCCGTCTTCGTCACCAACGTGGCGCTCGCCGTGCTCGGTCGCGCGGCCCCGCAGCTCCAGATCATGAGCGTCGCCTTTCCGCTGCAGATCGGTATCGGCCTGCTCACGTTTGCTGGCTCGATCGGGCTCGTCGTGCATGTCATGACTGATTGGACGCCAGGCTTCGCCAACACACTCGATGTCTTCGCACGGGCAAGTGGCGCGAGCGCGGCGCACGCAAACGCAAACGCAACGACGAACGCCACTGCAACGGCGAGTAAGGCTTCAACCTTCGCACCAACCTACGCGGTGCCATCTGGCGCTCAAACGGCGCCAAGTGCTGCGTTGATCCCGTCCATCTCGACCGGGCGCTGACATGGCCGAAGGCGATGGCGGCGAAAAAAGTGAAGAACCCACTGGGAAACGCCTTCAGGAAGCGCGCGAAAAGGGCCAGATCGCCAAGAGCCCTGAGCTGATGACGGCCGCGTTCCTGCTCGGCTCGGGCCTGACGCTCAACATCACCGGACCGACGCTCTGGCGCTTTCTGCTCGACGCCATGGGACAGAGTCTGGCCACCGCGGGTGACGTGTCACATCGCGACGTCGGCATGATCTCGTGGGTGCAGATGCTGAGCTTCAAAACCATGCTCGCGATGATCGGCATGCTCGCGGCGATGGCCGTCATAGCGATTGTCGTTCAGGCCGCGCAGACCGGCGGCATGGTGAGCACAAAGATGCTTGAGCCCAAATGGAATAAGCTCAACCCCCTGACGAACGTGCAGCAGATGCTCGGCAAACGCTCCTTTGTGGAGCTCGGCAAATCGCTGCTCAAGCTGTCGATCGTCGGATATGCCGTGTACGCGACGCTCTCCGATGCGTGGCCTGATATCCAGGGGCTCGCGCTCCTGTCGCCTGTCTCGCTCATGGAAGTAGTGCGCAAGTATGGCTTGGGCCTGCTGCGCAACGCGGGGATGATGTTCCTCGCACTTGCCGGTGCCGACTATGCGTGGCAACGCTGGACGACGCACGAGTCGATGAAGATGACCAAGCAAGAAGTAAAAGATGAGGGTCGCGCGGCAGAAGGCGATCCTGAAGTGAAGGGACGCCGTCGGGCGATTGGTCGGGAGCGCATTCGTCGGGTGATGTTCGCGAACGTGCGCACCGCCGACGTCGTGATCGTCAACCCGGTGCACATCGCTATCGCCATCAAGTACGACCCAAGCGTTGCGCCTGCGCCGTACGTCGTCGCACTCGGCAAACGTAAGATCGCGCTCAAAATCAAAGAGCTCGCGTTCAAGCATGGCGTGCCGGTGATCGAGAACAAGCCACTCGCACGAGCGCTCATCGCATCCACGAAAGTCGGTACGATGATTCCGATGGAGATGTATCTCGCCGTCGCCGAAGTGCTCGCGTTCGTGATGAAGCAGCGTGAACGCTTTGGCGCCAAGTGGCGCGGCACGGTGGCAGCATGACCTCCGCCGCAATGCCGATGGCGTTCGACGCCGAATCGGGAAACAAGAAGCGCGCTGAAATCGGTCTCGCCCTCGCCGTCGTCCTGGTGATTGCGCTGATCGTGGTGCCACTGCCGCCCTGGATGCTCGATCTGTGCCTCGCGGCGAGCATCGGGCTGTCGTTGGTGGTGCTACTCGTTTCGCTCTATACGACGAACCCGCTGCAATTCAGCAGCTTCCCGACGCTGTTGCTGTTGCTGACGCTCTTTCGCATCGGTCTCAACGTCTCGTCGACGCGTCTCATTCTGACGCAGGCGCACGCCGGCAACGTGATCGCAGCGTTCGGACAGTTCGTTATCGGCGGCAACTACGCCGTTGGTATCGTCATCTTCCTGTTGCTGATCGGCATCAACTTCATCGTCATCACGAAGGGTGCGGGTCGTATTGCCGAAGTCGGCGCGCGTTTCAACCTCGACGCCATGCCCGGCAAGCAGATGGCGATCGACGCCGATCTGTCTGCTGGCCTCATTGACGAGAAAGACGCACGCATTCGTCGCGATGAGATTTCGCGCACGGCCGATTTTTACGGCGCGATGGACGGCGCTTCCAAATACGTGAAGGGCGACGCGGTGCTCGGCTTACTCGTCGTCGTCGTCAACATCCTGGGCGGCATCTTCATCGGTGTCGTCCAGAAAAACATGGACATCGCCAAAGCGGCGAGCACGTATACGATCCTCACCGTCGGTGACGGCATCGTCTCACAAGTACCGGCGCTGATTATCAGCACCGCTGCCGGTTTGATGGCGTCGAGCGCGACCGGCACCGATCGCATGGGCGTCGTACTCTCGCGCCAACTCGGGGCGCATCCGCGCGCGATGTGGATGGTGGCCGGTGTGCTCTTTGCATTCGCCATGATTCCCGGCCTCCCCAAATTTCCGTTCATCGCCATGGCCGGTGTAACGGCGTTCCTTGCCAACGCTGCCGGTAAGCAAGCGGTACGTCTCGATGCACTCGCCAACGTCGTCGAGCCCGTGCCGATCGAAGCACCTGCGCCGTCGGATCCGATGCGCGACTTGTTGCAGATCGATCCGATCGAACTCGAAGTGGGCTACGCGCTTATTCCGTTGGTAGACGCGGCGCAGGGCGGTGACTTGCTCGAAAGCATTTCACAGCTGCGCAAGCAAGCGGCGATGGAGTTGGGCATTCTCGTGCCGCCCATTCGTATCTGCGACAACATTCGCCTGCCGGCCAACGAATACGTCATCAAGCTGCGTGGCAGTGAAGTGGCGCGCGCCGAGGTGTTGCCGCGTTTCATGATGGCACTGAACACCGGCGGCGTCGTGTCCGAAATCGACGGCATGGAAACGGTCGACCCGTCGTTCGGCATGCCGGCGCGTTGGATTGCCGGCTCGCGTAGCACCGAAGCGGAAGCGTTGGGCTACGTCGTCGTGAAGCCGACCACGGTAGTCGCGACACATTTGCTCGAGACGCTCAAGGCCAGCGCCGCAGACTTGCTGGGTCGCCAGGAAGTGCAGGAGATGGTCGAGACGCTCAAGAAGTCGCACCCGGCGCTCGTCGAAGAAATCATTCCGGGCAAGGTGTCACTCAGCGTGCTGCATCGCGTGCTGCAACGGTTGCTGCGCGAACGTGTGCCCATCCGCGACCTGGTCACGATTCTCGAAGCGTTGGGCGATGGCGCGGAGACCACGAAGGATCCCGAAGCGCTCACGGAGTTCGTGCGCAAGTCGCTTACCAACGTCATCGCGCGTCTCTTCACCGATCAGAGCGGCGTCGTCCGCGGTATCACGATCGGCGGTCGTCTGGAATCGGCACTGATGAATCTCTTCTCGCCGCGTTCCGCGCAGCCGAACGCACCGATGCTCACGCCCGAGTCGCTCGCCGCCATGCTGCGCGATCTCAACCATCTCGCGACGACCTACGCGGTTGACGGACGCCCGCTTCCGCTGATCACGCCGCCGTCGCTGCGCATCGGTGTGCGTCGCCTCATCGAGCCGGTGTTGCCAAGCCTACCCGTGATTTCACTCGCTGAACTCCCGCCAGCCATCACGTTGAGCAGTGTCGCCACGTGGGAGATGAAGCATGCTGCTTGAACGGTTCCGTGGAGCGGACATCTCACACGTCGCCGATCGCGCGCGTCGCTCGCTCGGCGAGGACGTGATGATTTTGCACACGCGCATGGTCCGCGATGGCGGCGTGCCGATGGTCGAAGTGTTGGCCGCAACTTCGCAAACGATCGACCGAGTGCGCGAACGCCTCGAGCCAGTGCCGTTCCCAGCGAACATGCGCAGCGCCGACGGCAAACCGTATCGTATCGCGCTCGTTGGTCCGACGGGTGCGGGGAAGACCACAACGGCTGCAAAGCTTGCGGTGCGCCGTGGCATGTTCGGCACCGCGCGCCCGGGGTTGCTGACGCTCGATACTTATCGCGTCGGTGGCATGGAGCAGCTCGCGACGTACGCCGAACTCGCCGACGTGCCGTTTGAAGTCGTGTACGACGCGGCCGAAATCGATGCTGCGATGAAGCGTCTCGCCAACTGCGACGTGATCATCATCGACACTCCGGGGCGCAGTCCATCTGCGAGTGCACTCACCGATCGCTGGCGCACGTTGCTCGACGCCATCCAGCCGCACGAAGTGCATCTCGTGTTGCCCGCGTCGATTCGTGCTGACTTGGCCATCGACGTTGCGCGTGCCTACGCACCGTCACGGCAGCATCGCGGCGCCACGCATCTCCTAGTCAGCAAGCTCGACGAAGTGCCGCGCGAATCCGGCGTCACCGACGTGGCGCTCTCGCTCGGCTTGCCGACGCGCTGGATCACCGACGGACAGGATGTACCCGCCGATCTCAAACCGGGTGTCGCGCGGCTGCTGCGCGGCTATGGCCTGACTGTGGATGCAGAACCCGATTGGATGCCCGCATGACCACGCCGATGATCGGCTACGGACGTAGCGGCGCTCACGGCGCATCCACGCACGGCGCATTGACGCACGGTGGCTCGCAGATCGATGCGTTGCTCCAACCGCGCGGTCGTGGCTACGACAGCGCGAACGGTGGTATTCCGCGTGGTGTGCCGACGTTGCTGTGTGCCAGTGGACGCGGCGGGAGCGGTACTACGATGGTTTCCGCACTGCTCGCGGTTGCCGCGGCAGGCGAAGGTTATCGCGTATTACTCATCGACGCGGACGATCTGGTCGGACCGCTGGCGATGTTGCTCAGCGTCACGCCCGACGCGGGCTGGCAGGATCTGCGCGCGGGCCGCGTGGCTCCGCACGCCGTCGCGACGCCGGTGAGTACCACACTGACGCTCGTTGCCGGCGGCGCACCACGACGCGGTGCCGACAGCACCATGACGCCTGCTGAACGGCGCGCCTGCATGCGTCGACTGAGTCCGCTCATGCAGGGGATGGATTTGGTCGTGATCGACTGCGGCTCACGGTTCGACGCCGTGTCGGCCGCGCTCACACCCCACGCCGACGAACGACTGCTCGCCATCACGGCCGGCGGTGATCCGATCGCGCTGGCCGCGACCTACGCGTTGTGCAAGGCCGTCCATGCGCGGGTCGGTGCCCTTCCGCAGGACCTGCTCGTCAACCGGCATGAGGGAAGCGAAGCCGCTCGTTGCTTCGAGACCGTCGATGCCGGAACCCGTCAATTCCTGGGTCACGCGCTCCGCTTTGCGGGGGCGATTCCATCTGACCCGACGCTCGACGCCGCTCTCCGTGCGGGGATGCCATTCCCCGATGCGGCGGCCGGTTCACCCGCAGCAATCGCCGCGCACGATGTCGTGACGCGCACGCTGGCCGGTGCTCCCACCTCTCGACCAGGTATCTGACCGTGGCGATTGTTACTCCATCAGCATCCGTGGCCATCAACACCAATCTCTGGCAGTCGTATCACGCCGGCAGCGAAGTTGCCCGCGAACGGTTGCTCGAAGAACATCTCGGCTTGGTGCACCACGTCGCTCGCCAAGTCTCGCGCACCCTCGCGGTCCGCGCCGACTTCGACGAACTGGTGAGCGCTGGCACGATCGGCCTGATGACGGCGCTCGAAGGGTTTGACGCGACCCGCGGTCTCGCCTTCAGCACGTTCGCCGCCCCGCGCATTCGCGGTGCGATCCTCGACGAGCTGCGCAAACAGGATCACGTCCCCCGCTCGATCCGTCGCAAAACGCGTGAAATCTCCGCGGCGCGCGAAGCCTGGATGCGCGCACACGGTCGAGGACCGGACGATCACGAGTTAGCCGAACAGTTGGGCATCGACATGGACACGCTCTGGCGCTGGCAGGCCGACGTCGAAGGCGCGCACCACATTCCGTTGGACCGCTCGCCGGGTGAGCGAGACAGCAACAGCCCGGTTCCAGCCGACTTGCTGCACAGCGGTGAGGACTCGGAAGTCGAAGACAGCCTGACGCACGAGCAGGAAGTCGGGCACCTCAAGACGGCGATACTGCGTCTAAAGGACCAGGAGCGCGTCGTTCTCTCGCTCTACTATTTCGAAGAGCTCAAGCTCCACGAAATCGCGAAAGTACTTGAATTGACGGAATCGCGGGTGTCACAGATTCGCTCGAAAGCGCTCAGCAAATTGCGCGTAGATCTCAAGCCATTGCGTGGACGCGTGGCATGACGAGTGTGCAGCTTCGCTACGGGGCCTTTGTCCTGGCACTGGCCATCGGTGTAACCGTTGGCGGGGTTGCCGCAGGCACCTTGGTCTCCACACCGGTGTCGGGCGACGCACCACCACCGACCGTCAGCGCCAGCGTTTCGACTGTGCTCAGCTCGAGCGCCATCGCCATGCGCAACGTGACCGACCACACCATGGCCAGCGCCACCGCTACGTGGCGCGCCCTGCCCCAGCCTGCCCGTCGCCTCTGGATTCCGGCGCTGCTTGGAGTGCTGGCGCTCACGGGTTTTGGCTCAACTGGCGTCAGTCTGTTCCGTCGCCCGCCGGAAATGCGGCAATCGCTCGCCAGCGTCGGTGTCACACCCTCGGCAAAGGGTCGCACGAATCGCCCGCTGAGCCGAACGCAAAGTCGCACACCCAAGGCCGTGCAGGCGCTCGCCGACTCTGGCGCTGAACCGTCAGAGATCGCGTGGCGGACCGGACTGTCACTAGATGCAGTCGCCATGCTCCTCTCCATCGGCGCCGGTGCTCGGCAACTCCGTCCGCCAACGGCATGAATTGCCCGGTTTACGGCTGACGCGACAGGGACACAGTCGTTCGCCATGGCATCGTAAAGCGCTACGGGACAACAGGATACGGAAATATCTCACGGTCGGGCCATCATGGCCCGACCGTTGCGTTTTCAGCTAGCGAGATTCCCCCCTCGCCGAGTACGCCTGATGCCCGATCCAATTCAACTGAACGGTATGGCCAGCGCCGCGTCCACGCTCCAGATGCTGGAGCGGCGGCAGCAGGTGCTCGCCAACAACCTCTCCAACGCGTCGACCCGCGGCTTCAAGGCGGAGACGCCGTTTGCGCGCCTGATGAACAACGCGCTGGCGACGACGGATACGGCGCTCGATGTCACCGAAGGGCCGATTACCGAAACACACGGCACGCTCGATGTGGCGATCAAGGGTAACGGGTACTTCGTCACCCAAACCGCAGGCGGCGAGCGGTTGACACGAGACGGCAGCTTTTCGCTGGACGCCGACCAGCGCCTCGTGGACGGCCACGGCAATCCGGTGTTAGGCGAGACGGGACCGATCACGGTGCCCAACGGCGTCGTGGAGATCGACCCGGACGGCATGGTCAAAGTGAACGGCAAACCGCTGCTACGCCTGCGACTGGAGAGCGTCGCCGATGGTACCAAACTGCAGCACGAAGGCGGAACGCAGTTCGTGCCCGATGCGTCGCGCAAGGCAATCCCACCGGAAGATCGCAAAATCATGCAGGGCTACGTCGAGGGATCGAACGTCAACACGATGTTCGCCATGACGCAGATGATTGATGTGCTCCGTGAGTTCACTGCGGCGCAGAAATCCATGACCACCATCGACTCGGTGCGCGGGATCGCGACCACCGAAATCGGCAAGCCTCTCTAAGGAACCCTATGGATCCGGCACTTCGCGCCGCCGCTACCGGCATGATGGCGCAGCAGACGCGCACCGACGTCATCTCGAACAACATCGCCAACGTCAATACGCCAGGCTTCAAAAAGAGCCGCGCGCATTTCGAAGACTTGCTGTATCAGACGATTCAGGGTCAGCAGGTCTTGGGCGATCCGAACGCGCAGACCGCGCCGGCTATTCAGATCGGTCGTGGTACGCGACTCGCCGGCGTCATGCGCATGCACGATCAAGGCACCGTCAACCAGACCAGTCGCAACCTCGACGTCATGGTGGAAGGAAACGGATTCTTTCAGCTCGAGAACGGAAAGGGCGACACGGCCTACACGCGCGACGGCAGCTTCCAGATTTCCGACAAAGGGTTGCTCGTGTCGAGCGATGGCTGGGCGTTGCAGCCGCCGATTCAGATTCCGAGCGATGCGTCGAACATCACCATCTCGACGAACGGTGTCGTATCGGTAACGCGCGGCAAGGATATCGAATCGACGCAAGTCGGCACGATCGATCTCGTCGCCTTCGCGAATCCGTCAGGACTCATGTCGCTCGGCCGGAACATGTACCAGCCGTCGTCATCGTCGGGGCAGCCGATCATCGGTCAGCCGGGTGACGCCGGGCTCGGCACGCTACAGCAAGGCTCGCTCGAAGGCAGCAACGTCGAAATCGTGCAGGAAATGGTCGAGATGATCGACGCCATGCGCGCGTATGAGATCAACTCCAAGGCGATCAAGAATGCCGACGAGATGGGTCAGATGGCCAACAACCTCTCGCGTTAACGACTATGCGCCGCCCGCGTGTCGCCTTCCTGTGGTTCGCGCTCGTGCTGCTCCCCGCGCGCCCAACGCACGCGCAGAACACGCGTGCGCAGCTCGCGACCGTGCCGATCGCGAATACGCAAGACACGACCGCACGGCGCGGAGTGTGGCGCGTCTCGTTGCCCGTTGCGCGCCGAGCGATGAGCACGGGCGACACGGTTCGCGCGGACGACATTGCGCTGCTCGACACTACGCTCGTGTGGCACTGGAATACGGCGCCGGATACGAATCGCGCCGTCGCCGGTTGGGTGGCGCGCCGACCGATTCGCGTGGGTGAAGTGTTGCGCGTTCCGGCGATCATGGCACCACCCGTGGTCTCTGCCGGCGCGACCGTATCGGCAATCTGGCAGGAAGGTTCGCTGCGCCTCGTACTCACCGGCGTGGCCATGAACAGCGCGGCAGTCGGCGCACCGGTTGGCGTGCGCATCGATCGTGTTCGACGGCTCGATGGCGTCGCCATCGCACCGAATACCGTCCGTCTTCGCTGAGGCCCCGCCTCATGGGTTCCCGCATGAACACCCGCTCTTCTTTTCGACTGCGTGTCGTGAATGTTGCGACGTTGCTCGGTGTGCTGCTCTCCGCCATCGTACTGCCGCTCGACGCGCAGACGCCGGCTGCAACGCCTGCCGCAACACCGCCAGCGACACCGGCAGCCGGCACGCGTGGCGCGCGCGGTGCCGCAGCCGCGGTGGCCGCCCCGACCATAGCTGCTCCAGTCGTCGTGCAACCTGCTGGCTATCACCCATCGCGCGATTCGTGGACCTCGGATCGCCGCACGTTTGCCGTCGGCGACATCATTACGGTGCTGATCGACGACTACACGATCTCGACGGCCGTCAAAGAAAACACGGCGACCGATACGCGCACGCGCGATCTCTCGCTTACCGCACAACTCCCCGCCAGCTCCAAAAGCGGCGGCTTGAGTACGCGCAACAATGCCGATCAGCAGCAGCGTGGTTCAGCGCGTCGCGAGAATCGCTTTCAGAATGAGATGAGCGTCCGCGTCGTCGCCGTCTCGCCTAACGGTCTGTTGCAGCTCAAGGGCACGAAGAAGATTGACGTCGATCAGGCGCAGCAAGATCTCGTCTTCTCCGGCTGGGTGCGCAAGGAAGACGTCTCGTTGCAGAACGTGGTCGAATCGAATCGCGTCGCCGACCAGACGCTGGGATATCTCTCGCCTGGCCCACTCGGCAAGCCGAAGTCGGGTATCATCACGAAGGTGCTCGGAGCATTGTGGCCATGATCGCCATTTATCGCGCGACGCTGCGCACGTGGTCCCCAATCATGCGTTTCACGAGCACCGCGCTCGCCATCGTCGCACTTGTGTTTCCGCGCATCGCGCAGGCCCAGGTCGACGTGAAGATCCGCGACCTCACGTCACCAGAAGGTGCACTGCCCGTTCGACTCGTTGGCTATGGGTTGGTCGTCGGCCTCGATGGCACCGGTGATCGCGCCAACGGTGGACAGTCCGGCGGTGCCACGGTGCAGAGTGTACTGAACATTCTTCGTCGCTTCAACATCGAAGTACCGGCCGACATGCTGCGCATGCGCAACGTCGCGGCCGTGTTGGTCACCGCCGAAGTGTCGCCCTTTCTGCGCTCGAGCGGCCGCTTCGAAGTGAACGTATCGTCGATGGGCGACGCGAAGTCGCTGCGCGGCGGCACCCTCTACATGACGCCGCTCGTTGATGGGCCAAACGGACCGCCGATGGCGACCGCCCAAGGCTCATTGCTGATCAGCGACGGCGGCTCGCTTACGCGCTATGCGCCATCGCACGAAACGAGTGCGCGCATCCCAACCGGTGGCATTCTCGAAGCCGATCTGCCGCGCCCCGTGGTTGCCGCCAAGTCACGCCTGCTGCTGCGCGAACCTGATCTCGGAACCGCCACCCGCATCGCCGACGCCATCAACGGTGCGATGGGTGCCAAGACCGCCGACGTCGAAGATGAAGGTTCGGTGCTGGTGACGCTGGCCGACACGGTCTCACGACCGACCGCGTACACGAAGATTCGTGAACTCTCGATTCGCCCGGAGCGCGCGCCGCGTCTGGTGATCGACGGCAAGGATGGAACGGTTGTCGCCGGTGGTGAAATGCTCGTCGGTCCGGCGATCGTCAGTCACGGTGCGATCACGCTTGCGATCGGTAAGGAAACGGCGAGCGATACGAATGCGGTCGCTGGCAGTGTCCGTCTCCCGGCCGGTGTCTCGGTGCAACGTGTAGCCGCGTCGCTGCAAGCCGTACGCACGCCGCCCAGTGAGATCGCCGCGATCTTCGCGGCACTCAGGGAAGTTGGCGCCCTCGCCGCCGAGGTGATCGTCCGATGATCGATCCGATTCGTGGGCGACCGCCCGAGCGCGTCACGCCGGGCATGGAGATCGCGCCCGCTACAAAGACCCCGATGACGCCCGAACAGACCGCGAAGGACGCCAAGCTGCGCAAGGTAGCCGGGCAGCTGGAAGGCGTCTTCGTCCAACAGCTCTTCAAGGCCATGCGCAACACCGTTCCACAGCAGGACGGGTTCGTTTCAGGCGGACAGGGCGAAGACATCTTCACATCGCTACTGGATGAGCATACAGCTGCCGAGACTCCAAATCACTGGAAAGGTGGAATCGCGGAATCGCTCTACCGTCAGTTGCAGGCCAAGAACGCGTCGTCCGATCAGACGGCGCTCCCGACGTACAACGCCCCATCTGCCTCCTGATGTCGCCGACCATGCTCAATTACGACGCTGCGCCGAATTACGGTCCGCCAACGTCGGCATTACTTGAAGCATTGCACGATGCGCTGGTGAGCGAGCGTCGGTTGCTCGACGATCTCATCGCGCAGATGCGGCAGCAGCGCGTGGCCGTCAGTGGCGATGACATTCAGGGCGTCGACGACAGCACGTTCGCGACGCATCGCATTCTGGCGACGCTCGGCCAGGCGCGTCAGCGTCGTCGCCAACTCAACCTGTTGTTGGGCGGCTCCGAAGATCTCACGTTGCGTGACCTCGAGCAGACCTTGGGTGATCAGATCGACGCGCGGTTACGCGAGGCGCGGCAACGGTTGCAGCTCGCCGCCGATTTGCTGGCACGCGAGGTCGGCATGAATCGCAAGCTGCTGCGCGAAGCGCTGCACTCGGGCGATCAGTACGTGCGCACGCTCGTTGGCGCACCATCCAACGGTTCTACGTACGCGACTGACGGACCGACAGCCGCCACATCGACCGCACCACGCGGCATGCTCGTCAACCGAACCGCCTGATATGTCGAACTCCGGACTCTTCAGCATTGCGCGCAGCGCCCTGCTGGCGCAACAGCAGACGTTGCAGACGATCTCGCAGAATATCGCGAACGCGCAGACGCCAGGCTATTCACGCCAGGAAGCGGTGCTGTCCGCAACGCCACCGGTCCGGTTTTCCTACGGCAGCGTCGGTACGGGTGTCGAAGTCGCGACGATCATTCGCAAGCGCGATGTGCTGCTCGACGACACGTATCGGAACGCGAACGGCGGCGCCTCACAGTCGGAGTTGCATCGCGATCTATTGGGTCAGATGGAAGCCATCTTCGGTGAGCCGTCGGAGACAGGACTCTCGAACGCCATGGGTCAACTCTTCAGCGCATTCAGTGATCTCGCGACAACGCCGAGCAGCGGCGCCGCAAAAGCGGTGGTACAGCAGACCGGTCGACAGGTCGCGCAGATGCTCAATCAGGACGACACGCAGATCACGCAGCAGCGCACCTCGTCACTCGCGCGACTGACGAACACGGTGGCGGAGATCAACAGCACCGCACAGCAGATCGCCGATCTCAATCAGCAGATCGTGACGGCGGAGTCGGACGGTAACACGGCAAACGATCTCCGGGATGCGCGCGACGTCAAAGTCGATGCGCTCTCCAAGTTGGCCGGCGTACGCGTACTCAATCAGCCCGACGGCTCGACGACGGTCCTCCTCGGCAATTCGACGCTCGTGGACGGCAACACCGCGCGCCCACTCTCGTTGCAACTCGTGCCGCCCGTTCCAGCACCGGCAGTGACGCCCAGTGACGTACCGGTCAAGATCACGCTTGGCACATCGCAGGATGCCTTGTATCCGTTGGGTGGAGAGCTCAAGGCGTTGACGGATTACGTCAACACCGACATCCCCGCGATGCGTAGCCGCCTGGACGCACTCGCATCGCAACTCGCCAGCGGCGTCAATGCGCAGCACAGTCAGGGCTTCACGTTTACCGGCATCACGATTCCGGGTACCGCCGCGGGCAACTTTTTCGACGCCGGCACGGTCACGAATCCGGTCCGCGCCGGCTCGATCAAGCTCGATGCCACGATCGACGCCGATGCATCGAAAGTTGCGTCGAGCCGAGACCCGAACGCACCGACGGACGGCGCCAACGCAACGGCGCTATCGAACTTACGCAGCCTGACGACGTCTATGTCGTTCGTTCCAGTGGTTGGAAGTCCGCCGGAGACGGGATCGTTCGATTCGTTCTTTCGTGATTCGATGACCAAGCTCGGCATCTCAGTCAAGACGGAATCCGACAACGCGACGATCGGGCGCACACTCACCGATCAGGCCGACCAGCGTCGCTTGTCGGTGAGCGGCGTCAACACCGACGAAGAGCTTTCCCATATGATGCAGGTGCAGCAAGCATATCAAGCAGCGTCGAAGTTGATCAAAGTCGCGGACGAGATGTTGCAGACCTTGCTCCAAATCATCTGACCGATGCTCATTCTTGGACGGAAGGTCGGCGATTCAATTCTGATCGAAGGCGGCATTCGCATCGTTGTCGTGTCGTGCGATCGCGGTGGTGTCCGCATCGGTATTGACGCGCCGACCGAGACGAAGATTTTGCGCGGCGAGATTGCACAGCAGGTCGCGAACGAGAACCAGCGTGCCACCGCGACGTCGGTTGCGCATCCGGCCGCGAGCGCCTGGCTGGCCGCACTCGGTGCGCCGGCGCTCAACGCGACGGCAACGCCCCCAGTAGGCGCCGCTGCAAGCGAAAGTTCAACAATCGCGCCGGTCGCGGTGGCGGTCGACGAGCCGACGCTCGCAGAGTCGACGGTGGCTGAGTCCGCGGTGGTGGTACCCGCATGAACGCACAAGTGAAAACCAGGTCAGCGTTTACGGCGCGCTCCAACCAGCGAAAGCACGTCGAGGGCTATGCCGCTTGGCGTCGTCGTGGCGTGTCCGTCGCTCGCGCGCAGCAGCCAGTCCGCCGCCATGGCATCGCGCGCACGTTCGTCAACCCGCGCAACATCAGTGACGTGGCGTTCGCCGGCGCTGGTCACCTCGAAGCGTACGATGTCGTCGTGACTGCTCAGTCGAACGCACAGACGCTCCGCACCAGTCGATGCGTTCGTACGCGCGCTGATCAGCGCAACGGCAATCGCGAGCTGCAACGCGCCGGGATCGGACCACGCGGGCAATACGTCTCCATCGGACACGATATCGCAGTCGATATCGCGCGCATCGGGATGATGCGCAACGAGTGCCAGCGCCGCGTTCACAGCATCGATTGCAAGAATCGGCTCGGCGGCGTGCGCAGCACGGTACGGCAGTTGACGAATCAGTATCAGGATATGCTCCAGGCGTTCCGTCTCCGCGCGCAACGTCTCGATGGCGCGCGCGCTGCTCGGACCACCGAGGTCCAGCAGCGACGAGACGGCGGCAATCGTCCCGACGCGATTGCTCAACGTATGTGTCAGGCCCCGCAACAACTCGTCATGCATGGTGAGCCAGCGCGCTGCGCCAGCATGCTCGCTCACGACTGATTTCTCCACTCGCTCTCCGGGACTTTCTGCGTGTTTCTCATCATCGGCTTGGTCATCGTTATTGGCGCTGTGCTCGGGGGCTATGTGATGGCTCACGGTCACTTGGCCGTACTGATCCAGCCCAACGAGTTTCTGGTGCTCGGTGGCGCAGGGCTCGGCAGCATGATCATGGCGAATTCGCCGGCCGTGCTGAAGGCTACCCTGACGCAGACGATCGGACTACTCAAGCCGAATCCATACGGCGCGAGCGCGTACGCCGAATTACTGCAAGTACTCTACGAGATCTTTCAGAAGGCGCGCAAGGACGGACTTGTCGGCCTCGAGTCGCATATCGAAACGCCCGAGAGCAGCGATATCTTCTCCAAGTATCCGTCGTTTATCGGCAATCATCATGCGCTGTCGCTGCTCTGTGACACGCTCAAGGTGCTGCTGACGGGTACGGTCGAAGATCATAACCTGGCAGACATTCTCGACGTCGATCTGGAAAAGCATCATCACGAAGCCATGCAGGTCCCGCACGCGGTGACCGCTGTCGGCGACGCGATGCCCGGCTTCGGCATCGTCGCGGCCGTGCTTGGCGTGATCATCACGATGGGCGCGATCGGTGGTGCGGCATCGGAAATCGGCGAGCACGTGGCCGCCGCACTGGTCGGAACGTTCCTCGGCATTCTGCTCGCGTATGGCGTGTTCGGTCCGATCGCCAAGGCGATGGAGAATCGCATTCACGCGGAGCACGACTATATGCTCTGCGTACGCACGGCGCTGCTCTCATTCGCTCGCGGCGATGCGCCGATGACCGCGGTGGAGTTCTCACGGCGCAACATCGAACCGCATGAGCGTCCGAGCTTCGCGGAGTTGGAAGAGTTGACGCGTAAGAAGGCGGCGTAAGCGAATGGCCGCGCGCGGTGGGAAAAAGATCGTCATCGTCAAGAAGGTCATCTCTGGCGGCGGTGGGCATCACGGTGGTTCGTGGAAGGTCGCCTACGCGGACTTCGTCACGGCGATGATGGCGTTCTTCATGGTGATGTGGATTCTGGGCATGGACGACAAGACGAAGCAGGCTATTGAGGGCTACTTCGCCAATCCCGTTGGCTACAAAAAGGGCTACGGATCGGGCTCGAGCCCCCTCTCAATCGGCACGACGCCCGCCAACATCCAGAAGACATCGTTGCGTATGATCGTGCGCAGCACCGAACAGCGTACCTTCGATCAGCTCAAGAGCACCTTGCTTGACAAGCTCGCGCAGAGCGATTCACTGAAGAAGATGAATGGTCTCGTCGATATTCAGGTCACCAACGAAGGTCTGCGTATCGAATTGGTCGAAACGGGACGTGGCGACGTGTATTTTCCGATCGGCTCGAAGCAGATGCGCGCTGCAACAACGTTGACGTTGCAGCTGATCGGCGCAGAGCTCGCGAAGCTCAATCACACCGTCGTGCTAGAAGGGCACACCGACGGTGCGAAGTATGGCGTTGATGGCAGTTACGGAAATTGGGAGCTCTCTGCCGATCGCGCGAATGCGGCACGGCGCGTGCTCGAGGCATCAGGCGTGACTGACGGCCGCATTGTCGAAGTGCGTGGTTACGCCGACACCAAGCCCAAGGTCATCAACGATCCGCTCGCGGCGGCCAATCGTCGTATCTCGATTCTGCTGCCATTCAGCAAGCCACCCGGTGGCGACGGATCCGCGGAGTCGATGGCCGCGGAGAAGAAGGACTCGCTCGTCTACAACATCGGCCGACCGAGAGATCTGCCGCCGGCACACTAGCAGCAACGTGCGAGACTAGTTCGACGCGACGCGCCCAAGTCGCTCGCGCGCCCAGGTCACCGCCGTCGCATACAGCTCGCTGTACCTTGGCGTCACCGGCACCGCATCTGCAGAACGTAGCGCGGCAATGCACGATGCGACGGTTGCCCAATCGGCCGCTTCGTAGGCGACGGCCAACGCGAGCAGTGTCGCGTGCGGCCCCGTACCGTCGAGCAGCGCATCGCGTACGTCAGCGCTAACGGGCAAGCGTTCCAGCAGCTGCGCGATCGGAATGCCGAGCATGACGTCCATGCGCGAGAGCAGCCCGACGAGGAATCGTGTGGACGCGTCGCCGGTGCCCATCGCATCGCTCATCAACTCGCAGAACCGTGCGCGCACCAACGCTTGTACCACGGTTTCGGACGCAACGGGATCACCCTGCGACGATGACGCGACGAGCATGACCAGTAGCCAACGCGACAGCGACTCGCGACCGACGAGTCGAATCGCGTGGTCGATGGAGCTGACCGCGCGACCGCCGAAGGACGCCGAGTTGACGATGCGCAGCAGCGCAAACGTGAGCGACGGGTGCGAGCGGAACGCCTCCGCGAGAACGAGATCTTCTACATCAGGATCACGCAGCAACGCGATGACGTTGAACATGGTCATCTGCTCGACCGACAAGGAACGACCAGCAATTGTCTCGGGGCGGCTGTACACGTAGCCCTGAAACAGCGTGCATCCCATGTTGACGCATTGGGTGCGCACGTGGTTCGTCTCAACGCGTTCGGCGAGTACCGTGAGTCCGCGAGCAAGCAGCGCTGTGACTTGCGGTGCTAAGGCGGTCAGGTCGCGATCGAGGACGTCGAGTTTGATGATGTGCACGAACGGCAGCAGCACATCGAGCGACGCGCGACCGTCATAGTCGTCGAGCGCCAGCGTGTATCCATCGGCCACCGCGCGCCGACACGCGTCAATCACCGCCGGTTCGCCGTCGATGGATTCGAGCAGCTCGAGGACGACCGTACTTGGATCGAAGACGCGATGCAGCTCACCGACCAGGTGATCGCGCGTGATATTCACGAACGCGCGGACCCCGGCCGTCAGGCGATCGAGGCCGATCGAGACAACCGAATGCAGGGCCGTATCGCTGCACATCGTGTCGTCGGAGATGGCGCCGGCGCTCGTCGCCTCTGGCGTCGCGCGATAGAGCAGCTCGTATGCTACGCGGCGGTTCTCGACATCGAAGATCGGCTGTCGCGCCACGTAGATCTGTGTGGCCAGCGACGATTCCGCGATTCCGGCAGGTGTTGACATTATGCGGTGAAGACGACGCCGGAGCGAGAGAGGAACGAACCAGACAGCCAGCAGAACGAAACACACGTGGCGCGATCCAGACGCAGTGCAGTATCGTCCAGACAATGACGCATGATCGTCCTCGGACGGCACGAACCACATCGCGGTTCGCACGTGCGTATTTCCTGTTGTGACCGACCACGTGCGCGCGCCATGAGGGCTGCATGATCGAGGTGGACCAATACACAAAATTGTACGGAGAGATGGTCGCCGTGCAGTCGTTGTCCTTTGTGGTGCGCCCAGGAGACGTGCTCGGCTTGGTCGGCCCGAACGGTGCGGGAAAGACTACCACGTTGCGCGCCCTGGCCGGCATTCTCCACCCCACATCGGGCACCATTCGGATTGACGGCGTCGATCTCAAGACCCATCCCGTCGAGGCCAAGGCGAAGCTGGCGTTCATTCCCGATGAGCCAGCGCTCTTCGATTACCTCACCGTCACCGAACATCTGCAGTTTGTTGCGCGCCTGTACGGCGTGAGTGACGCCGCGCCGCGTATTCCGGCCCTGCTCGAAGAGCTCGAGCTGACCGCCAAGGCGAAGGCGCTGCCGACCGAACTCTCGCGCGGCATGAAGCAGAAGCTCGCGATCGCCTGCGGATTGCTCCATCGCCCGACCGCGCTGCTGCTCGATGAACCGCTCACCGGGCTCGATCCGGTCGGCATTCGACGCATGAAGGAAACGATCACGGCGCGCGCCCGCGAAGGCACGGCCGTCATCCTCAGTTCGCACCTGCTGCATCTCGTCGAAGAGCTGTGTACACGTCTCTTGGTCATTCGAAGCGGACAGGCCGTCGCGTTCGGCACCATCGCCGAGATCGTCGAAGCGCGTCCGGAACTCGCGGGACGGTCGCTCGAGGAGATGTTTATCTCGCTCACCGGTGCGAACAATCCGCCGTTACCGATCGTGGCGACCGGTGCCTGACGTGCCCTCGGCGACCGCTGCGCTCTGGTTCATGTATGTGCGTACGTTTCAGAATCGACTCCGCGCGCAAGCGGCACGCGCACGCAGTCCGCGCTACGTGGCTGCGGTCATGCTCGGCATGCTGTACCTCTGGTGGGCGCTCTTTCGCAACGCGCGCCTCGGTGGCGGTCCGTTCGCGACGATGGTCGGCACGACAGTGTACGTCCCGATCTTTGCCACGTTTCTGCTGGGCTCCGCCGCACGGTGGTGGATCTTTGGCGCTGATCGCGGCACGCTCGCGTTTGCGCCGGCCGAAGTCCAGTTCCTGTTTCCCGCGCCCGTCTCGCGACGCACCCTGATTCACGCCAAGCTGGTGCGGACGCAGATCGCGATTCTACTCAACACGCTTATTTGGAGCGTGCTGCTGCGCGGCAATGGCGGTTCGCTCGAAGGGTGGCGGCGCGGCCTGTCGCTCTGGATGGTGTTCTCCGTGCTGTCGCTGCATCGGCTGGGCGCGTCGATCGTTCGGGCCAACGCCATCGAGCATGAAAATGCGGGGCGGCGGCGCAGCGCCGTACCGTTGCTCGTGTTTGGCTCGCTGGTGAGCGCCGTCCTGTATGGCCTGATCTCACGTTTCAGTCAGCTCAAGGTCGCGGCCGATGAGGGTATCCGTGAAATCGGCGCGCAGATCGTGTCGGCGCTCAACCAGCCGATTCCTGCCACGGCGCTCTGGCCGGTGCGCGCGCTGCTCGACCCCATTTTCACGACGCAGGCGCGCGCATGGTTCGCGGCCGCACCGATCGCTGCGGCCATGCTGCTACTACACTATCTGTGGGTGGTGCGTCTCGACGCGTCGTTCGAAGAAGCGGCCCTTGAGGCGACGCAGCATCGCGCCGAACGGATACTGCGCGTGCGCTCGTCGCAGATCGGCAAGTCGCGCTCATCGTCCGGCAAACTGGCGCGCGTGCCATCGCTTGCGCTCAGCGGTCGTCCCGAAGTCGCCATTGCGTGGAAGAATGTCGTGGCCGCCATGCGCGGCGGTGCGTGGAAGATGCAGTTGACGCTCTTCACGATCGGGCTCGCGACGTTGGCTATCGTCACACGGTTGTCGTCGGCGCGCGCCGGCGATGTCTTCATGGGCGTGACGTCAGCGTGGGGCGTGATGATGCTCTTTCTCGGCCCGCTGTGGATGCGTTTCGACCTCCGGCTGGACCTGTCGCGCCTGGCCATTCTCAAGACGTGGCCGCTCTCCGGGCGGCAAATTGTCACGGCGGAGATCGCCGGCGTGACATTGCTGCACTCGCTGACGGTCTGGTCGCTGATGGTCGTCCCGCTGGTGATGATTGTGCAGGATCCCGACCTGCTTACGGGGAGCGGCGCGACGATCCCGATGCTCTGCGCTATCGTCATCGCCGTGCCCACGTTCAACGCGCTCATGTTCGCGATTCAAAACGGGACGGCCCTGCTGTTCCCGGCGTGGGTCCGACTCGGGACGGATGCACGCGGTTTCGAAACGATGGGCCAGAACCTGTTAACCACCGGTGCGACGACATTGGTGGCCGCGGTGGCACTGGTGTTCCCCGTCGGGGTAGGCGCGGGAACGGTGTGGTTGAGCAACGCCTTCGAGAGCCCGCTCGGCAATTGGGCGATCTTGCTTGGCACCGTGCTGGGTTCTGGTGTTTTGGCGGTCGAGCTCTGGCCTCTGCTGGGGTGGTTAGGTACCGTGTTCGAAAGAACCGACGTCTCGGACGTCAACACCGGCGGCTGAGCATCCTTTCGCGAAGTCGCCTTCACTGATTCCTGCCATGTCCGCTGACGATTTCGAATTGCCCTCCGACGACTCCCACGATGATGCGCACGACGACGCTGAGGCGCGTCCAGCGGTCTTCGTCACCACGCGCGAGCCGGTCACGCTCCTCGTCACGCACCTCGACGATCCCCGCGCGCCCGAGTCGTCAGCGCTAGGCGCGTACATCGACGGCCGATTGGTCGCGCGCAGCGCCATGCCGCTCGAGGCCATTCAGCGACTCATCGACCTGCACCTGTTCGACGAGCCCGTCTCACTCGGATTGTTCGCCTACGAAGAAGCGCCGGGTTTGCAGTGTCGGCTTTTTGCGCTGGTGCCCCGCGGTACGTTGGCCGCCGATGCGCACAGCAGCGAACCGTGGAAGGAAAGCGTGCCCAGCTTCGAGGCGGCGCTCGCGCAAAACGACGACGACGATGACGATGATGATGAGGACGATGACGATGACGAGACGGCGCCGTTCGAAACGATTCTACTCGGCCACATCGTGCGGTTCGACAAGGACCGTCGGCATCCGGGCGATCTCGCCGCCGAGGCGGTGGATGTGTTGCAGCGCATCATTCATGGCGCCGAGTCGCTGGAGGATGCGGATCGGAAAGCGATTGATGATTTGTTGGGGTCGTTGTAGCGGAGAGGTGGCCGTCGTTTCGGAATCGCCCGTGAGCACCTCATCAACTAACGCGACAGCACGACGTATTCGGCCAGTCTGGCTGGCTGATCGTGTCTGAACCTCACGCGCCTCCATTGGATTTTGGTATCGATGCGCCAGGTGTGCGGCGCATGTTTATCGGCATCGGCGGCGGCGCGCTCGGTGTTGCGACGGCGCTCGCGCTGCTCGACGTCCACGGTCCCGAGTGGCGGACGCTTGCGGCGAGCGCGTTGAGTGCGACTCTCGCCTGCTACGGGCTTGGGATGGCGGCCTACATGACCTACGTCAGTCGGATCGGCAAACTCAAGACGCGCAACCGCTTGCTCCAATCCATTTCGTGGTCTGGTACCGAGCGCGTATTGGACGCCGGGTGCGGGCGAGGCCTCATGGCGATCGGGGCCGCGCGCTACGTACCGTCAGGCGAGGTCGTGGGCGTCGATCTGTGGAGTGCGGCGGACCAGTCCGACAACACGCCCGAGGCGGCGCGTGAGAACGTACGCCAAGCCGGAGTCGCGGCCCGTGTTCGGATCGACACCGGCGATGTGCGCGAGCTGCCGTATGATGATGCTTCCTTTGACGTGGTGCTGTCTCACTGGGTGGTCCACAACCTGCCGAACGAGCGTGACCGCGTCCGCGCGCTAACTGAAATGCTTCGTGTGCTGCGTCCTGGCGGCGTTTTGATCGTCGCAGACATCAGCCACCACATGGCGTACGTCGCGCAGCTGCGAGCGACCGGTGTCACGGAGCTCAGCGAGGACCATGGGGGGCTGCAATCCGCAGTAATCGGCGTCCTGAGTGGGAACTCGTTCCGACCGCAGGCGGTGATCGCGACGAAGGGCGTCATCCCAAATGCAACACAACATCACCCTCACGGCTGATCACGCACCCACAATCGGTATTGCCCAAAGGCATTCGGCACGGTCCCACTGACGCGAATGAAATAGGTACCCGCCGCCAACGTCTGCGTGATCGCCGAACAAAAACGACTGCCCGGGAACGTCGCTTCGTCGTTGCGCCCCAGCACCACGTTGGTCGCGTCGGACAGCGTCAGCACCGTATCGAGCTCGAGGCCATAACCACAGCTTCCCAACACGCCGCCGGTCTCGAAGTAGTATGTCCCCGACTTGGGGATCTGCACCGTGTACACGTCCACCGTGTCGCCGGAGGCGAGCGACCCGAGGACGAAGCTGTTCACGACCATCCGATTGGCCTGCGCGGGCGTATTGTTCGGCTCCGACTCGATCGGCGTACCGATGGCCACCGAGGCGCTGGCATTCTGCGTTGCCGCCAACGTGATCGCGGTCGGCGCATTGGCTGGACCGAACCAGCCGTACGCGCGACGCGGCACGCCAAGAGTGAGGTCGCTGGCTTCCATCTGGCCCGCAGTGACGAAATAGTTACCCGCGGCCAAGCGCGTGAACGCGAAACCACCATCGGCTTTGACCGATACTGTGCGCACCGTGTCACCGGTCGTCGCGTTCACCAGTCGCGCGATGGTCGTGCGTGTCGGACCAGTCACGTTGTTGACCGCGTTGTACGCATTCACCAAACCATAGCCGTAGCGATCGTCGCGCCCCGGTGGCCCGAGATCGACCGCGGTACTTTGCAGACGTGTCCGCAACTGTGCGGCGGTGAACGTTGGATTGAGCGCGAGCACCAGCGCTGCCACACCGACGACGTGCGGCGTCGCCATTGATGTGCCTTCGTAGTACGCGTACGACGGCAGCGTCTTGGTGAAATCCCACGTGGTCGAGGCGACGCCCGCCGTGGCGCCGTATCGCTGCCCACCGCCGGGCGCCGATAGGCTCACGGTGGTGCCGACGTTCGTGTACGACGCGAGCTGCACATCGGGGCCGAGCGCGACGACAGAGACAACGTCCGGGTACGCGGCAGGATAAAAAGGCGAGTTGGTTTCACTGTTACCCGATGCGGCGACAATCAGCGTCCCTGCCGCAGTCGCAGCGACGACGGCGTTCCGAAGCGTCGTAGAGTTACTCGACGAGCCAAGACTCATGTTGATGATCGCCGCGCGACTCGGCGCGGTGACAGTCGTTCCCGCGCCGTTACTCGCCGGTAGTCCGGCGGCGTACAACACGCCCTGCGCGACGTCAAAGTTTGAACCCGATCCGGTGATGTCGAGGACGCGCACCGGACGAATGCTCACCGCCCAGTTGAGCCCCGCTGTACCGATACCGCTGTTTCCCTTCGCGCCGATCGTGCCCGCCACATGCATGCCGTGGTTGCCGATCGTCGCTCGACTCCAGCACGTACCGGTATCAGTGAGATCGTCCGGTGCCGTCGGATCAGGACCCGGCCCTGCCTCCGGCAGCTCTGTCGTGCCACCAGTGCACACCGGTTCGGGCGCCGTTAACCGATTGCCGCCGGCGACGAAATTGTAGCCGTCAGACGTCAGGTTGCCGGAGAGCGCGGGATGATCAAACCGAATACCGTCATCCACGACCGCTACAAGCACGTTGGCGCTCCCGGTCGTCGTTGCCCACGCCCTCGGCGCGTCCACCAAGTTGTAGTGCCAAAGCTGTGGCAGAATGAGTGGATTGTTCGGTAGCGGACCAGGCAGTGCTCCCGCGACGGCGAAGGCGGTCGGCCCCATGAACGCGCCGAAGTTGCTGCCCGCCGAAACCTGCAGCGGATAGGCGTTGTAGCGCTCGAGCATCGGGATGATCGAGTCTATCGACACCGATTCAACGGACGGATCGTTCGCCAGTGCGGCCATCGCATCCACGAGTGACGTGCCCGACGGCACCGTGACACGCGTGGCGAGAATGATGGGCGACGGTTCCGCCAGCTCGACCATGCCCGCCGATCGTAACGCGGCCACCGAGCGCTGCATCACCTGCATCGAGCGTTGCACCGCCGCTCGATTCGACGCGATTTGCACAGCAAGTCCCGCTGCTTCCGGTTTGAACTGCACAATGACACGACGCAACGCACTGCTTCTGTTCGCGCTGGAATTCGTCAGTGTGCCGGAAAGCGCCGTCGTTCGGGTAGACCGGATCGTATGAAAGGTTTCGACACGTGAGCTGAACGGGCTTGACGGGTCGAGCAAGGTCTGACTCTTGGCTGTCGCTGACGATGCGCTGACGGACGCCGCGAGTCTTGCCAACACGCCGGTCGCGCGCATTGCACTGCTTCCACTGAATGAACTGATTGCTTCGCCGCTGCCGGCGAGTCCCCCCGTTCCGAACGACCAGGTTTGCGTGCCGGTGGCAATCACATTGCCGCTGATCGTCGCACCGTTGCTCGCCGAAAAGACCGTGCGCGTCGCCGGCGGCCCTGAAGTGCTTGCGACAACGGTTTGCGGACCGGGCGTCGGCGACAATCGAAATTGTGCGGTCGCCTGGCCGGTCGCGTCTGACTGCGACGTCGCTGGCGTCACCGTACCACCGCCGGTCGCGGTCCACGTCACCGTCGCACCTACTGATGGATTTCCCGCGGCATCGGTCAACTTCACGACCAACGGCGAGGCCAATGTCGCGCCCACATCGCCCACCTGATTGTCGCCCGAGAGCGTCGCGAGCACCGTCGCCACGCCGTTCAACGCCTGAAAGACGGCCGACGACCCGGCAATGCGGCTCGTGGTCACCTTGACTGACTGACGACCTGGCGTCGGGCCAAGGGTCCAGCTGTTGAAGACCTGCCCTGTCGCATCGGTCGTATCGGTCAGCGCCGTCAGATTCGACAACGGATCGGAGGTGCTCCAGACGAGCACCACTCCGGCCACCGGACGATCTTCCGGATCGGTGACCTTGAGCGTCAGCGGGCTACCGAGTTTGACGGGACCAATCGCTGACTGCCCGTCGCCAGACACGAGCACCAGCTTGGCCGGCGCCGAAAGCAACGGGTTGGTGGAATCTTTTGAACTGCAAGCCGAGGTGAGGATGGTTATGGCGAGCAGGAGCGTGGTCAGCGGCGTAGGCACGCGACGCGGTACTCGAGACGACGGGCGAGCGACAGCACGGACGGCCATAGACGACTCCGGCGAAAGGTTCGTGTGCGCGTGATGGCCCGTGCGCATTCGGTCAAGCTGCAACACGCGAACGAGACGGGGCCCCATCACAACTAGGAGCATCAGACGGCTAAACGCCAGACGGCCACGATTTCGTTCACTCGCTGTTGCGTGCCAGGCCATGCAGGTCGCGCAGCTAGCATGACAGCCGCGTGCCAGATAGTGTTCGATAAATCACGCTTCGGGTAACGCTTCACAGATAGCAGCTGGTCGGCTCGTAACGTCAGCCGATCGTGTGTTTCGCCGTTTACTTCCGCTCGCACTGCATGCGACTTCGGTCCGCCTATTCCCGGGCACTCGTCATCCTCATTGCCATCGTCCAGATGGCGATGCCGGGAGTCGCGTCTGTGGCAGATGCGTGGCTCAATGCGCAGCAGCCGAATGCAGTCCGTGTCCATGCGGAAGACCAGACGCACGCCAACTGTGCTCGGCTCATCGCCGACGATTGCGTGCTGTGCACATTTCTCGCGCATTGTATTCCCGGTGGGCTGCCGGAGCGCGACGCCGTGCCGGTCACCGCGCCGTATGTGCCGGTCGGCAACCTTGTCCCGGCACTGCAACGCCGCGTTGCAGTCCTGGTCGCACGCCCTCGAGCGCCACCAGTCGGCTGAGTCGCTGAACGGTTCGCGTGCACTCGGCGCGCCAACCTCAACACTCGACATTGCACGGCATTCACGCAGCGCGCCCATCAGCGTGCGACGCCTGATGCCGCGCCGACTCCTGGAATTCCGATGCGTCTTTCGCTTCCGCGTCACGCCCTGTGCGTGCTGCTTGGATTGGGTTTGCATACCACTACCGTTGCCGCGATGCCGCGCGGTGCACACACGCTCTATCACGCGCTCGACCACACGCGCGATGGTGCTGAGATCAGCGCCGCAGCAAGCGTTGGTAAGAGAGCTGTAGAAAGCGCCGATCTGTTTGGCGCCGTTACGGACAGCGTCACGAGCGCACCCATCGCCTCCGCGCAAATCACCGTGCAGCAAGGCGAGCGCGTCGTAGTCACGCTGCTGACCGATGCATTTGGTCGCTATCGCGCGCACCATCTGCCCGCGGGCCGCTATCAGCTTCGCGTCCGCGTGCTTGGTTTCCGGCCGTTCGAGCAGTCCGTCACCGTCGCGGATCGCGATCTCCGCGTCGATGCGAAACTGATTACCGCGCCGTCCGAGCTCGCGACGGTGGCCATCACCGCCGGTGCACCAATCGCTATTGATACGCGCACTGGTGATCAGACCTTCGACCAGAATCGGTCGCATGCATCGCCGACTACGACGTCGTCGCAGATCATTCAGCAATCCGTTGCTGGTGCGGCCCGCGCACCGACGGGTGAGGTACACATTCGCGGCCAACACGCCGAGTACACGTACTTCGTGGACGGGGTACCTGTGCCGAGTGGGGTGAGTGGCAGTTTGAACGAACTGTTCGATCCGGCCATCGTGAACTCGATCAACTTCAAGACGGGCGGCTGGGACGCGGAGTTCGGCAACAAGAACGCGGCGGTAATCGACGTGACGACGCGCGTGCCGACTGGCGGCTTTCACCTGAACGCGTCGGGCTTTGGCGGTGCGTTCAACACCAGCGGACAGTCGATGAACGCGAGCACGAACAGCGGGAAGCTTGGCATCTTCGGTGCGATCTCTCGGCAGGTCACGGACATGCGTCGCGAGCCAGTGCTGTTTGATACCGCGACGTATCGCCCGTACAACTTTCACAATCGCGGCGAAGATCTGTTCGGCTTCGGCAAGCTGCAGTACACGCCGTCATCGTCAGATGTAGTCAACCTCGAAGGAAACTGGACGCGAACGAACTTCCAAGTCCCATTCGACTCGACCGGCGGCGTGCGTGCCGACGACAAGCAGACCGACGTCAACAGTTTTTTGAATCTCGGGTGGCGGCATCACTTCGCGAGTGGAAGCGGCGCGGGTAACGGCCAAAGCAACAGTGATGTGCGAGGCGGTGAATTTTTCGCGGGGTTGTTCTATCGCTACGGCAGCCTGCGCTATGCGCCGGGTCTCACGACCGACCCACGGTTCGTTTTTTATCCGGATACGACTGCGTACAACTTGAACGAGGACCGCACGTTTTCGACCACGGGCGCGAAGGTCGATTACAGCTATCGCATCAACGACGGATTCGAATTCAAAACGGGTGTGCTGGCGCAGTTTACCAGCGGCTCAGAAAATTTCGTCACGTCGACCTCGAACGGCCGTTTTGGTCCGGCCTCCAATTCGAACCTCACCGGACACGACATCGGCGGCTACGCGCAAACGTCGTGGTCGCCCAACGAACACCTCGAAGTGCGCTCGGGGATTCGTTACGACTCGCATGTCGCACCGTTTGCCGGCACCACGTCGCAACTGAGTCCGCGCGTTCGGCTCAACTTTTTCGTCAATCCGGCCAACACGTTCTACGTGTTTTACGGGCGACTCTTCATGCCAACAAACGTCGAAGATCTGCGTGCCATCACGAGCGTGGCGCAAGCTGGCGTGCTGGCGTTACCGACGGTGCCCGAGCGCGATCACTTCTACGAGGCGGGCTACATTCACCGATTCCCGTTCGGTGTGGTAACGAAGCTGGCCGGCTTTTTCAAACACAGCTCGCCAGGCATCGATGACAATACGGTGCCTGGTTCGGCGATCGTAACGTCGGTGAACATCGCGCAGGTGCGCATCACCGGGCTCGAAACCGTCATCGAAGTGCGCCCCAAAGGACCGCTCTCCGCCAACGTCAACTTCTCCATCAATCACGCTTACGGCTTTGGTACGATCACTGGCGGCTTCTTTCCGACCGAAACACCGACGGGCCGTTTCGACCTCGATCACGACCAGCGCATCTCGTCCACCGTCAACGTGGTGTACGCCACAGGGAATCTGTCGCTCAGCGCGACCGAGTCGATTGGCAGTGGTTTAACCAACGGTGTTGATCCCGCCGATTGCAACTGCACCTACGGCACAGGACTGTTTGCATTCAACCGCGGCATCAAGGTCGCGCCGAATTACATCACCGCGCTGAGTGCCTCCTATGCGCTCAGCGTCGGGGCGACGTCGGTACGACCGGAGCTCTTCGTCGACAACCTCTTCGACGCACGATATCTACTCAAAGGCGCGTTCTTCAGCGGCGCGTCGGTAGGTCGTCCGCGCAGCATTCAACTACGGGTCAACGTGGGTATTTAACGATCCATCTACGCGAGCGCGGGCTGATCCAGCGCTGCCGCGTCGCTGACTATCGCTCGGTGGAGACGATCGGTGCGCTGACCTCGCGCACCGTGGTCTCCACCAGCGTCGGCATCTCGAGCGCGCCACCGTCTACTCCCAACTCGCCCAGCTTGCGCGCACTCACCAGTACGCGTGATTCCAAGCTGCCCACCGCACGGTTGTAGCTCGATACAGCACGCTCCAGCCCCTTCCCTACATCGCCCAACTGTTCGTCGAACGTAATCAGGCGTTGCTGCAGCTCTCGGCCAAGCGCTACGACACGCGCGGCATCCTCGGCCACGCGCTCCTGACGCCACCCGTAGGCCGTTGCCTTGAGCAACGCGATGAGTGTCGTCGGCGTGGCCAGCAGCACACGTTCGGTGAGCGCCGCTTCCAGCAACGACGGATCGGACTCGAGCGCCGCCGCGAAGAACGCCTCACCCGGCAGAAACAACACCACGAATTCCGGTGCGTCTGCAAACTGCGCCCAATACTTCTTGGCCGACAGCTTCTGCACATGCACACGCAATTGCGCCGCATGCTCGGCCAGTCGCGCGCTGCGCGAGCGATCATCGGGCGCGCTCATGGCTTCGAGGTACGCCGACAGCGGCGCCTTCGCATCCACGACTAACCGTCGTCCCCCCGGCATGCGGACGACAAGATCGGGGCGTTGCGTGATCACGTTGGCGCCATCGTCGCCCCGAACCGTGACCTGCGGTTCGAAGTCACAGTACGCGAGCATGCCCGCCAGTTCGCACACGCGCCGCAACTGCAGTTCTCCCCACTGCCCACGCACCGTCGGCGCACGCAACGCTTGCGACAGCTGCTGTGTTTCGCGACGCAGCGATTCTCCGGATACCAGCACGGCGTCGAGACGTTCACCAATCGCACCAGCGACTTGCGCCTGCGCACGCCCCAGCTGCGCCAACACCTCGTCATAGCGCGACAGCGTATCACGAATGGGCGACAGCAACTCGGCCACGTTGCCGTGACGCGCGGTGAGTGATGCTTCGGTCTCATGACGTGCGAGCTGCTCACGCAAACGCATCTCGATCACGCGCGCCTTACTCTCTGCACTACTGAGCGCGTTCGCTAAATCGGCGCTCGCAATGCGGCGACTCATCAACCACACGGAGAGCCCGCCGATGATCGCGCCGAGTATCAGCCAAGCTTCCGATCCTAGCGTGGACACGGGACGTCGTGCGCTAGCGCTTGTGCGAGAGCAACCACGGAAGTCCTTCGCGCACACCTGGTGCCACCATCATCGTGTGCCCTTCGTGCAACATGAGACGGTACGTACCTGTTGGCGTGGCAGACGCAAACGCTTGCACGTTCTTTGCCGGAATGAGCGGATCGACTTCAGCGCCAAGAAATAGAATCGGTGGCGCGTCTGCCACAGTCACGATTGCACCGCCAGCAAGACACACCACCGCCGCCAACATATGCGGACGCTGCGAGGCCAGGCGTGCGACTGCACCTGCGCCCATCGAATGTCCGATCAGGTAGATACGCGTCGTATCGACGTTGTACTCGGTGCGCAGCTGTGCGACCAGCGCGTCGAGATTCTCCGGCGACGCGGCAAATGCGATCGTTGCCGGCGAGACGAATAGCATGCCCTGCTCACCGGCAAGTCTGGGCGTAGTGCCCGCGCCATACGCATCGACGAACGCATTTTCGTCCGCACCAGCGCCGTGCAGCGCAAGCAGGAGCGGTACTGGCTTGGGTGACGTCGCAACCGCCGATGTTGCAACGAGCCGATACGGAATGACCTTCGCATCAGCACCGCGAAAGCTGCGCCACATATCGCCCGCGTACTTCGCGTACGGATTGCGGCCGCGCTCGAGGGCGGTCACCTCACGCGCCAACGCCGCGCCCAACTGTGCGGGGTCGGCCAGAAACTCGGCACTGCGCTCAGCTGAGGGAAGATCGACCAAGAGCGAGGCGCGCGCTTTCGCCGATACGATCGCCTGCGTCAACGCACCGGTCGAGTCGAGTTTGTTGAGCCGCGCGAGCAGCGCTTGCCGAGTGATCGACGGCGACTTCCCGTTGATGATGCGTGGTGGCGCAGGCGCAGGCGTTTCGATCGGCTTGCCACTGAGCGCAACGGTCAACGAATCGATGGTGCTGATCGCTGCGGCAAACTTACCGGCGAAGAAACTCAACGTGCTGCGATCGAACGCACGGCTGAGCGAGGTACGTGCGCTGTCGTCCAGCGTCTTGTTTGCAACGACGTGATCGAGGCGTAGATACGCCGCCGCCAGCTCTGCTCTGGACGTCGTCGATGCGGCAGGTTGTGCCGACAAAAAAGCGGGCACCGCCAGCAGCGCTGCACATATCCGTGAAATTTTCACATCAAACCGGAAAGAGGCCGTCGATCGACAAATAGCGTTCGCCAGTGTCGTAGCAAAAAGTCAGTACCTTAGCGCCGTCTTTCATGTGCGGCAGGTGCTGCGCGATCGCGGAGAGCGAGGCTCCGCTCGAAATACCAATGAAGATCCCCTCTTCCTTCGCCGAGCGCTGGGTGTAGAGAAACGCATCTTCTTCGGTGACCTGAATGGACCCATCGAGGGTATCGCGATGCAAGTTGGTGGGAATGAACCCGGCACCGACGCCCTGAATGCGATGCGGACCCGGACTGCCACCGCTGATCACAGGAGACTTGGCTGGCTCGACGGCGAACGTTTGCATCGACGGGAAATGCCGCTTGAGCACTTCGCTGCACCCCGTGATGTGCCCACCGGTGCCTACGCCGGTAATCAGGTAGTCGATACCGTCCGGAAAATCGGCGAGAATTTCCTGAGCCGTGAACTCGGCGTGCACCCGTACGTTGGCCGCGTTGTCGAACTGCTGCGGCATCCACGAGTTAGGCGTCGACGCAACGAGCTCGTTGGCGCGGTCGATCGCTCCGCGCATACCCTTCTCGCGCGGCGTCAAGTCGAACGTGGCACCGTACGCTGCCATGATCCGCCGCCGCTCGATCGACATCGACTCCGGCATCACCAGCACCAACGTGTACCCCTTGACCGCGGCTACCATGGCCAAGCCAATACCCGTGTTTCCAGACGTCGGCTCGATGATGATGCTGTGAGGCTTGAGCACCCCACGTTGCTCGGCGTCGGTAATCATCGCCAACGCAATACGATCCTTGATGCTGCCACCGGGGTTCGCGCGCTCGAGCTTCATCCAGACATCGACGCGCGGATCGAAGAGCCGCCGCATCTTCACATGCGGTGTGTTGCCGATCGTCTCGAGAATATTATTTGCGCGCATGCGTTCTGATCCGGGAAGAGTGAAACCATCGTGAAGCGCGGCAAACAACTCAGATATGAAACTCGAGTCCGTCGTCGTCAGACGATCGCTGCTCAATACGGCTGCTGAATTGTACCACGGAGCGTGGTGGCACGGATGATGTTAACCATACATTGCCGCCAACAATACTGCCATCGCCGATAATGGTGTTGCCGCCAAGAATCGTTGCATTGGCGTAGATGACGACATCGTTGCCGATGGTGGGATGTCGCTTCTTGTTGGCCAATCGCTTGTTCACGGCGAGTGCGCCGAGCGTCACGCCTTGATACACGCGTACTCGATCACCGATCCGGCTCGTCTCACCGATCACCACACCGGTACCATGATCGATCGCGAAGCCGAGTCCGATCTCCGCGCCAGGGTGAATGTCGATCCCTGTTTCGCGGTGCGACCATTCCGAGACCAATCGTGGAAAGAGCGGCACCCCAAGCACGTACAACTCGTGCGCGAACCGATGCACGGCAATGGCCAAGAACCCGGGATAGGCAAGGACCACTTCTTCGAACGTCGTCGCCGCCGGATCGCCGGCGAGGATCGCGTCGGCATCCGCGATCAGCGCGGTTCGGACCGCTGGCAACGCATGGAGAAACTGTTCGACGACGCGCGCATGGTCTGCGTCTTCCACGAGCGAAGCCGTGGCGTCGTGCAAAAGCCGTTCGACATGGCGCGCGTCGGACTCCACGGACAGACTACCGGTCCGCGCCCCGCGTGCGAAGGCGGGAAAGAGCAGCGCCAGCGTACTGGTCGCAAACTCTTCGGCCATCGCGCGTAACGGACGCGGCATCGGCACATGCGCACGCTCATCCGTCAGCGCGCTGATGAATGCCGGCCACGTCGCGGGCGAATCCAACGGCGCAGACGCCGAGTCGGTCGCATCAGAGAGCGGGTGAGTCATGCCCCAATTCTACAGTGCGACTACCACGCCCGCTCCATACCCGCGACAGCATCGTGTCGCGCCTCAGGCACATGGCACTGGAGCCCGATCGGCCGAAAGCCCGCGTCGTGCAACACGCCGCGATACCACGCCACCGGCTTAAGTGGCGGCCACCCCGTATCACCCTCGATGGCATCACCCTTCGCGAAGAGTTCGAGATACGCCATGCCGCTCGTGCGCCTTGCAACCTTTGATAACCCACAGCGCAGCTGCCACGGCGAGAGATAGTTGAGCATACCGCAGCACACCACGAGATCGTAGTCGTCACGCAGTGTGAGCGTGTCGAGCGATTCAATGCTCCCCTGCTGTAGCCCGCGACGTTTGCCAAAGCGTTTGACCGCATATTCGCTTGGATCGACGCCGTCGTAATGCACGCGTGGTGCGAGCGCGCGCAACACCGGCTGCCAGTTCCCCTCGCCGCACCCGACATCGAGCACCGTGCGCACCGGTCGTCCCAACACCCACTCCGCCGCGCTGAGGACGAAGCGTACCTGTCGCGCGAGTTCTGTTGGCGATTTCACGCGGTGCGCGGCGTGTCGGTACCACTTGTCGAAATAGGCCTTGTCGTACCGACGACCATCGCCCGAATGCGTGGCGTGCAAGTCCGAGTCCGTCGACGCTGTGTCGATCACACGTGCGCCAGCTCGACGCGATTGCGCGCTCAGAGAATCCCCCAGAAGCCGCGGTCGATATCCAGCGCGAAGCGCCACTGTCCATTGCGCAGCCCGCGCGCCACATCGATGCGCACGAGGTCAAAAAAGAAGAGGACACCAACACCGGCAGACGGATAGACACCGGCAACCGTTGGCGAACCGCTCAGCGTGACGCCCGGGAGACCGTCGGCAACAGCGATCGCCTGTACGAACGGCGCAAGCGTGATGTGCGCTGGCGCCTTGCCCCAAGGGCCAAGTGGAATGGCCGGCGCCGGAATGGGTTGACGCACTTCGAAGCGTTGCGACACATACGCGCGTGTGGCGAACGATGCGTAGTTGTACCCTGGCGCCGACAGCGGTCCGCCCGCAAAGAGCAACCACTGCGGCGGTAGCGATCGGCCACCCGAGACGCCGAAGAGCGTTTGCGAAACGAGAGTCCGATTCGCGCTCGCGCGTTGTTCGAGCGAGAGCGTGCCCATCGCGCGTCCGACGATCGGATGCGACGAGGGGATGTCGGCACCACCTGACCCGTCGAGAATCGGACGGCCAAGCTGCGGCAAATACAGCGCATCGCGGGTGTACGCGCCCACGGCCGCCGAGAGCGACCACAATCCATGCACCGAATTTGCGCCACCGCTCACCCAACCACCCGTACCGCGCAGTTCCATACGCACGCCATGCAATCGCCACGCATCGAGCGCCGGCTCGAAGCGCCCGGAGAGCGGCGTCGCTGCGACGCGCGTCGGACCCTCGTCTTCGTACGCGACGCGTAGCATCCACGGATCACGCGGGTCGCGTCGCAGCATCACGCCTGCCGCGCGCGTGTCCACCTGCGTCGTGTAGTCGCTGCCAAAGAGTTGTGCCGCCAACGAGTTTGTCACGCCCGCACGTTCGGGTACGGCAAGATCGCGATACTCGCGTTCGACAAACAGCTGCGCCAACGGGGTGCGACCAAATGCCGGCTCGCGCCCAATGGCCAGCAATCCTTTCACTTCGTGATCACTGAATCCGAATCGTGCGCGCCCCGACACAACGACGCCGTCGCCCCAACGATGCGCGGCACCAACCCCCAGCGCGAAGCCTTCAGCGCGCGTGAAGCGTGCGAGATCACTGACGCCGCGCCCCGTAATTGTGGCGCTGGCCGGTCGAGACAACATTGACGCACGCACCGCATCGGCCGCCAGCTCGCGCGCTTGCACGACTTCTTCGCTGCTCGCCAGCTGAATGTCTGGTGGCAGCACATCGATCACCGAACCCTCAAACTTGTGCGCTTTCAGTTCCGCTTTTGAGAGCGTGCTCCAACGCGGCATCTGCTTCGTCGAGTCGGGCAGCTTTTCGTTGACGTTGTAGTTTGACACCTCCCATTTGCCGCGCACGATGCCGCGCGCCGGGATGTCTAACCACGTACTGCCGCGCGATACTTCTACTTCTTGTCGTCGTGGCAACCAATAGCGTTCGCGAACCAGTCCATTCTCGAGCGTCACGACCAGCGTTTCAATGCGCTTGTCAATGATCGCCGCGCGGGTAAACGTCATCGACAGTCGGACAACGGCACCGGTACTGTGATCGAGATACACCGAACCGATCGCGGCCGGTTGTGCGGCATCGCGCGGACGAAACTTCACTTCGTCGGCGACGATTTCGCGTCCCGGAATGCGTATCGTCAGTTGATCGCCACGCTGATATTCGTAGAGCGTACGAGCGGCTGCGCCGAGTGGATGCGGCACGTCGCGCACGTCCTGGCCGTCACCTAGGCGAATCCGGTCTGGCAAATTGTCGAGAATCACGCCGTACCGATCGCGATAGTAGCCCACGTCGGACGGCAGCAGCGTCGTGTCTCGTCGGCCGACGAGCTGTTGTGCGCTCTGTCCCGGTTGCCACCACGAGATCGTCAGCGCGAGTTCTTCGCTCTGCACAACTTTCGGCGGGATGATGACCCCTTCGCCCAGTTGTCCGAGAAAGGCAAGAAATCCATGCGCGTCGGCCGTGTAGCTGAGCAGCGTGGAATCGGCGAGTTGTAATCCGCGCCGAGCAATCGCACGATCGACCATCGAGTCGGCCGTCGGATCCATCCAGCGTCGTGCGTCGCGCGTGGTTGCAGGAGCGGATGATTGCGCCTGCGCCAGCGTCGCATTCCAGGCGATCGCCAGGATCAGCGCGACCACGCTCGCCCCTCGCCGTGCGATCCCTGCGCCTCCGGACTGTGCGCCGTGTACGTGCCGAGTCATATGGCGCGGGAATGTAATCATCGGGCTCCATACCCCAATTGGGCGCGCCACGTTCGCCGCGTCGACAATCGCATGGCTACTTGTCAGCTAAGCACCACTCACCTTCGCGTCACGGGCGCATTTTCCTCCAGCAACAACCAACTCCGAAGCCCCGACCCCGCCACCACCTTCCCATCCCGCGGCACCACCGCGACATAGGCCCATCCGTAGCGCCACGCGGCGTCGTCCGCGCGTGCGGCACCCGGCGTACTCGTTGTTCGGAACGCTCGTCGCGCCAGGATGCGACCCGTCGCGGTGCTGATCGCGCCCGTCGGTCCGCTCAAGCGCACCGTCGCACCCGACGCCAGCGGCGCGCGTCCGGTCTGCGCTCCGAATTGCAGTGCCAGCAACGTGTCGGCCGGCGCGGTAGCGATCACTGATTCCACCCGGGCGTAGGCGGCGTCCGTGATTGTGGCCGCGCGTTCATCCGCGACGGCGGCGACGGCAGCCGTCGCGCCAACGTGTGCGCCGTCAATCACGCTATCGGGCAGCAACTGTACGCCGCGATACCGTGCGACCAGCCAGGCATCGATCGTCCGCATCGCGCGAGCGGTTCGTGCGGTCGCAGCGGCTTTGGCGCGTGACGCACTCGTTGGCGAGCGGCCAGCGCGCGCGGGTTGCGCGGGCGCGGGTGGCGTGGGCGCGGGTGGCGCGGACGCGGGTGGCGCGGACGCGGGTTGCGCGGCCGCCGTATTCGGAGCCGTGGTTCGCATCGCCGCGGAGCGCATGATCGCCGTCTGCAGTGTCGACGTGTGCATGGTCGACGTGTGCAGTGTCGCCGTGTGCGGTGTCGACGAGGCTATCGCCGTCCACGCACCTGGAAGCCTCGACGCGGGCTGAGCCGACGCAGGGTGGACGACGGCCAACGCGAGCAGCATCGCGACGACGCGTGAGTTCAACACCGAGGTCAGCATCGCCATCGAGAGCCACTCTCCGCGCACCCCAACGGCGATAGACCGCTCGGCGCTACGGCGCACGGGCCGACAACGTCAACGCGGTCGCGCTACCGCGCCGCGCACGGGAACGAGTCGCCACGGCACGGACCGGCGGCAGCACCGACGGCAGCACGCGCGAAACCTCAACGCCCGGCGCAAGCAGATCGAGACCGGCGCGAATCGCTGCATCGGAGCGCGCGCTGTAGCGCAGCATCTCCGCCGGCTCACCAAGCAATTCAAGCACCCTGACGGTCGCCAAACGCGTCACAATACCGACCCGCTCCGCCCTTGGCACATCGGACAACGGCACAGCCATCGGCAGCAGCGCCGCACGCAAGCGCAGACGCGCCTCGAGCATCGCCACCGGCGTCGCGCGCAATCCCTCCTGCAGCGCACCAAACGCGAGCGAATCCGCCATCGCCGATAGCGCCGAGGTACGGGCCGTCGGCCAGTCACGCGGCATCGCAAACGCATCGAAACGGGACGCATCATCCAACAACACATCGGGCGTCAGCCCGCCGTGCGCCGCCGCTCCCACACCCTGCCGCCGTTCGAGCGACACACCCTTGGGCGTCAGCCAGCGCGCCGTCGTCAACCGCAACGCTAGCTCGGGCGTCAGTCGCACCACGCGCTGCACCACACCCTTACCATACGTGGGCGCACCAACGAGTAACGCGCGATCATGATCACGCAACGCGGCCGCTATCACCTCAGCGGCACTCGCGGTCCCGGCATCCACCAACAGCGTCAGCGGCAGTGTCGGAAAGCGCGACCGCTTCCCCCGATGCACCTCCGGACGCGCCCCGTTGCGACCGGCCAACGACGCCACAACAGCGCCGCGCGGCAAAAAGAGCCCGGCCGCGTCAACACCCTCATCGAACAACCCACCAGCGTTGCCCCGTAAGTCGAGCAGCAGCGAACGCGCCCCCTTCGACTCGAGCCCGGCCACAGCATGCTCCAGCTCGTCCGCCGACTTGCTGGTGATCGACGCCACCCGCACATACCCGACGGAATCGGCGAATAGCTGCGCATCCGTCACCGCAGGCACATGCCACGTGCCGCGTCGCAAACGCACGGTCACACTGTCGCCGAGCGTCGTCGCCACGAGCGACGAATCCGCCGACACTCGCGACATCAGACCGACCGAAATACCCGCCAGGTTCCCCTCGCGCGGCACGGCCGACACGCGCCGCTCCACACGCCACAACACCACGTGCGCAGTATCGATCGGCACGGTACTCGTATCCTGCGCATGCCGACCCCACCCTTCACCGATAGGCACACCATTCACCGACAACACACGATCGCCAGCCTGCACACCAGCCGCCGCCGCCGGCGATCCCTCCGCCACACGCGTCACACTCACCACCCCAGCCACGGCGCGCATCGCGAGACCCATCCCGTCACCCTCACCATGCAACGATCCCTTGTAATGCTTATACCCATCGGGACGAAGCAGCGCGGCATACGGATCGTGCAACTCCCGCAACATCCCCGACATCGCCTTCCGTATCAATTCCTCGCTCGGCAACGAATCCAACGCATTCGCGCGCACCGAGTCGATCGCCGTCGACAACAATCGACCGTCCGCCCACTCGTCGCGGTCGCGCACACGCGCCGCACCAAACCACGAGCCCAACGCGAACGTCGCGCCAAGCATCGTGACTGCACCCGCGATCATACTGAAGCGACGACCGTTCACTGACATTCCTCCGCGCAGCGCGGCGAGGACAACGTGAGTCGATCTGGAACGAAGGAAAGCAACGCGCACGGAATGGCACACTTACGATCTCTTGACGCTGTACGCGCGCACATCCGATCACCAGTGCGCGACCACACAGCCGATCGCACTTCTATACTTCCGACCATGGCCGCCCCGCTTCCGTCACAGTCGCGCTCCCCAACAGCACAACAACGTCGCACGCTCCCACGCCGACTGCTCCGCCCGTTCGAACGGTTCATCGGCCACGCCGCGTTTGGTGGCGTGCTCCTCTTCAGCGCTGCCGCAATTGCACTGCTCTGGGCCAACTCACCCTGGAGCAACAGCTACCTCGCGCTCTGGCACCGCCCGTTCGCCGGCGCCACCGTCGGCCATTGGGTGAATGACGGTCTGATGACGGTCTTTTTTTTATTGGTGGGACTCGAGATCAAACGCGAGATCCTGGTTGGCGAACTGGCCTCGTTGCGTCGCGCTGCCCTGCCGATGATCGCCGCAGCAGGCGGTATGCTGGTACCGGCACTGTGCTTCATCGCCGTCGCCCGTGGCACCTCGGCCACGGCCGGTTGGGGCGTCCCCATGGCCACCGACATCGCCTTCGCACTCGGCGTTCTCACCCTGCTCGGATCACGCATCCCGATCGGACTCAAAGTCTTCCTCTCCGCGCTCGCTATCGTCGATGACTTGGGCGCCGTCCTCGTCATCGCGCTGTTCTATACACCGCACCTCGACCTCTTGGCGTTAGGCGCCGTCTGCCTGATCCTCGCAGCGCTGCTCATGTGCAACCTCGCCAATGTTCGGCGCTCGACACCGTATCTCCTCCTCGGCGCGCTGCTCTGGGTCGCAGTCCTCAAATCGGGCGTGCACGCCACAATCGCCGGCGTCCTCCTCGCGCTCGCGATCCCCGCGGACGAACCCGACGCACCGCTGCTCCGCATCGAACAGGCGCTGCACGCACCGATCGCCTATTTCGTGATGCCGCTCTTCGCACTCGCCAACGCCGGCGTCATCCTCCCGCCGCAACTCCTCCCCATCGTCCTCGAACCAGCCGCACTCGGCACCATGATCGGTCTGGTCATCGGTAAGCCAATTGGCATCTTCGGCGCAGCATGGGTCGCGGTCCGCCTTCGCATCGCCGAACTGCCAGAAGCGGCCGGATGGTCGTCCGTCGCCGGCGTAGCCATCCTCGGCGGCATTGGCTTTACCATGTCCCTGTTTATTGCCGCATTGGCCTTCGGCGACGGCGCACAGCTGCTGGCAGCCAAGGTCGGTGTCTTCGGAGGCTCCCTCGTCGCCGGATCGCTCGGCGCGACGTTGCTCTGGCGCCTGCTCCCCACCCCTTCCGACCCCGACGCCCCTCTTGCGTGACGGATTTTGGCATTAGTTTGTTAAATGAACAAATACTGCGCTTTTGTTCGTTAGCTGAATGAAAGCGCAGCCGACTTACGGTGTCCTCCCCCTTTCGTGAGTTGCGCAGTTCCCGCCCCCCGGTTGTGCAGTGGCTATCGTCCCGTTCGGTCGCGACGCTGCGCCAACCTCCCTACCTCTTTGGAGTGGCTCATGCGGCGTCCATGGCCGATTCTTCTCGCCGTTGGCGGATTTCTCACTGGGCCCGTGGCTTCGCTGCGCGCCCAACCGGCAGCCGGTCGCGTCACCGGTTTGGTTCGCGACGCGTCCTCAAACGCCGCGCTGACGAACGTCACCATCACCATCGACGGCAAACCCGCCGCACGATCGGGCGAAGATGGCAAGTATCTCGCAGCGAACGTCGCCGTTGGTGCGCATAAGCTGCACGCGCAGCTCCTGGGCTACGCCGCCACCGATCTCACGTTCACGATGACGGCCGGCGCCGCGGTCACGCTGGACGTGCCCATGCGCGCGGTATCCGTGACGCTACAACAGATCGTCACCGTCGGCTACGGCACGCAAAAGCGCTCCGATCTGACAGGGTCCGTTGCGTCGGTCACGCCAAACGTCGATCGCGCGCCGATCACGTCGCTCGAACAGACGCTGCAAGGCACCGCGCCTGGCGTGCAAGTCACGCAGGCGTCGAGCGCGCCGGGCGGCGGCATGTCGATTCGCATCCGCGGCGGTTCGTCGGTCAACGGCAACAACGAACCGCTGTACGTCATCGACGGCTTCCCGGTCGAAAACAACCCAGCGGCCGACGGCGACCCAACCAACGGCGGACGCGTCAACACGGCGCCTTCCAATCCGCTTGCCGCGATCAACCCAAGCGACATCGCGTCCATCGAAATCCTCAAGGATGCGTCGGCCACCGCCATTTATGGTTCTCGCGGTGCGAATGGTGTCGTCATCATCACCACGAAGCGCGGCGACCCGGGCAAGCCGAAGGTCACCTTCGACGCCTACACCGCGTCGCAGCAGGTGGCCAAGCGCTACGACCTGCTCAACGGCACGCAGTTCGCCACCTTCGCCAACGAGTGGGCGACAGCACAAAACCAAGCCAAGCCGTTTGCCGACCCGAACGTGTTCGGCGCCGGGACAGACTGGCAGTCGGCGATTTTCCGCACCGCGCCGATGTCCAACATTCAAGTCGGCGTCACCGGCGGCAGCAGCGGCACCAATCCCACGCGCTACGCGCTCTCCGGCGGCATCTTCCAGCAGGCGGGCGTCGTGAGCAACTCCGATTTTCGTCGCGCCACATTGCGTGGCAACATCGATCAGACGCTCGGTCGGTTGAAGCTCTCGGGCAGCTTGTTTTTGAGCCGAGTGAATAGCTCGCAGGTGCCTGTGGACGGGACGTTTAATGCGGGTGCAGGCGCGGTGGGCGCGGCCTTGCAATACGTCCCCGTCATTCCAATTCGCTTGGCCGACGGTACCTACACGCTCAATCGCACCGACTATCCGGCCGCGCTGCGTGCTGCCGGTGCGGCACCGGGCGATCTGCCGAATCCCGTCTCGCTGGCCAACGATGTCATCGACAAGTTGTCCGACACGCGAGTGCTGGCGAATGCGGCCGGTGAGTACACCTTCCCGGGTAACCTCAAGCTCCGCGTTACGGCCGGTACCGACATCTCGGATCGGAATCGCGACACGTACTACCCGCGCACCACGCTGCAAGGGTTGATTAACAACGGCTCGGCGATTCGCGGCACTACGTCCACCACGAACTTCCTCAACGAAAATACGCTCTCGTGGCAGCACAATTTCGCCGGCATTCACGATATCACGTTGCTCGGTGGCTACACGCGACAGGAGCAGACGCAGAATCGTGAGTCGTTGTCGAATACGCAGTTCGTCAGCGACATCACGAGCTTCGACGACATCGGTGCCGGCACGCAGGTTGGTGGTCCGACGGTGAGTTCGACGCGCACGCGCTACTCCACAGCGTCGTACTTGGGCCGCGCCAACTACACGCTGCTCGATCGCTATCTCTTCTCGTACACCGGCCGCTACGACGGCTCGTCGCGCTTCGGTGCCAATAACCAGTGGGGCTACTTCCCCGCATTTGGCGCCGGCTGGCGTATCTCAGAAGAGAAGTTCATGAGCAAGCTGACATGGATCGACCAGCTCAAAGTGCGCGCTACCACCGGCACCGTCGGCAACCCGTCGATCTCGCCGTATCAGTCGCTCTTCCGTCTGGCGACGGGCAAGTATGCATTCAACGGCAACGTGTCCAGCGGCTACGTGCCGTCGCTGTTGGGCAATCCGAATCTCTCCTGGGAATCGACGCGCCAGACCGACTACGGCCTCGACGCCACGCTGTTCAAAGGTCGTTTCGATCTGACGTTCGACACATATGACAAGAAGACGAACAAGCTGCTCCTCGCCGTCGATCTGCCGTCGGAAACGGGCTACAGCAGCGCGCTGATCAACACCGGCGCGATCAGCAACAAGGGTATCGAAGTCGGCCTGACGGTTCGCCCGTTCGTTGGCGATCGCAAGACAGGCAGCTTCAGCTGGACGAGCACCGTTACCTACTCGAAAAACAAGAACGTCGTACTCGACCTCGGCGGTCCGTCGCGCATCTTCGCGACGACCAGCGTCGCGCCCGATCTTGGGTCGACGGGAACGGTCGTGCAGGTCGGGCAGCCGATCGGTGCATTCTTTGGTTATCAGACGGCGGGCGTGATTCGTGACTCAGTCGCTGCGGCCGCATACACGATCACCGTTGGTGGTGGACGTCAGGGCGCTGGCCAGATTCGCTACGTCGATCAGAACGGCGACGGTGTCATCGATGCCAACGACCGCACGATCATCGGCGACCCGACGCCCAAGTTCATCCTCGGCTGGCAGAACTCGATGTCCTTCAAAGGCTTTGAATTCTCGGCCCTGTGGGACGGTGCATTCGGTGGTAAGGTACTCAACCTCAACCTCTATCGCGTTGAAGGCGGCGGCCCGATCACCAACATCACGACCGACCGCTACTTCAATCGCTGGACCGTCGACAATCCGGACGCGAAGTATCCGAAGATCAACTCGGCGCCGGGTGCATTGGGTGCGGACCTCACCGACTTCCTGCTGCAGGATGGCACGTACTTCCGCATGCGGACGGTGACGCTCTCTCGCACGATCCCCACGAGCTGGCTGCGTGGACGTGGCGTCGAAAGTGCGCGACTGTTTGTCACTGGGGCAAACCTCGTCACCATCAGCAAGTATCGCGGCTTCAATCCAGACGTCAGCAGCCAGGGCGTCGGCAATCTCAATCGTGGCATCGACTCCGGCGCGTATCCGTTGGCGCGCACCTGGACGTTCGGCCTCAACCTCTCCTTCTGAGCCCGGGTGACCACCATGCGAAAGACCTTCGGCGCCATCGCGCTCTCTACCGCCACCGCCCTCGCGGTCGCTGGCTGCAACGACAAGCAGTTCCTCACCGAAGTGCCGTACTCGTTTGTCGGGCCGGCCAACTTCTACAACAACGCCGGTGACGCCATCGCCGCGGTCAACGGTGTGTACGCGTCGTTCATCAACACGTCGGGCGACAACTACTACGGGCGCAATTTCGTCATGCTCGTCGAGTTTCCGTCTGACGCGGTGACGTGCTACCTGAGCGGTACGAACGAACGCAGCCTCGTCGACAACTACACGTTCACGGCGACGCATTCGTACATCTACAGCACGTGGCAATCGGCATACGCCGCGATCAATCGCGCCAACTCCGTCATCGGTCGCGTGCCCGCGATCTCGATGGACACCACGCTCCGCAAGCGCATTGTCGGTGAAGCAAAATTCCTGCGGGCGATGCACTACTTCAATCTCGTGCGCCTGTTTGGCGGTGTACCACTTCGCAAGACGGAAACGATCGGCCTCGATAGCCTGCAGGAATCGCGTAACACGGCCGCCGAAGTGTATGCGCAAGTCGTGACCGATCTGCAGGATGCGATCACGGTGTTGCCGGCCAAATCCGCGTACACGGGTACCGACCTTGGTCGCGCAAGCCGAGGCGCTGCCAAGGCATTGCTGGCCAAGGTGTATCTCCAGCGTGCGGGTACGGGTGTTGGCAGTGCAGCCGACTATCAGCTCGCGCTGGACCAGGCGCGCCAGGTCGTGTCCGACGGTGGTTACTCGCTCGTGTCGGACGTCGCGACGTTGTACGATCTGTCCAGCGAGAACAACGCAGAAATTCTCTTCGACATTCAGAACACTCGCGTGCAGGGGTTGGGCGGACGTATCGGCAACCACATGGTGCCGCGCAACTCGAGCTGGGGCGCATCGCAAAACGGGTCGTTCGAAGCCGAGCAGCCGTTCTACGATTCGTTTGACGCCGCGGACAAACGAAGGGCCGCTATCTTCGTGACGTCGTTCCCGAACAAGGCAGGGCTCACGATTCTCTATACGCCGGCCGTGACCGCATCGAGCACCTACGGCGCCGACTCGCCGTATCTGAACAAGTTCATTGACAAGACGGTCGTCACCGCTGGCCAGGAAGAGCCGAACTACATCGTGATGCGTTACGCCGATCTGTTGCTTATTCAGGCAGAAGCTGCGAACGCTGTGGCCGGACCGACGGCCGAAGCGTATACCGCGGTGAATGCGGTGCGCGCTCGCGCGGGCCTCCCGGCATTGGCTGGGCTCACGCAGACGCAGATGCGTGACGCGATCTTCCAGGAACGTCGCTGGGAGCTCGTGATGGAAGGCCCGAATGGCTACTTCGACAATCAGCGCAACTGGGATTGGGCGAGGGCGCGCATCGAGGCGAACATGGCGCTCGGAAAAGCGGGCAGCTTCCGTGTCTCGAAGTATCCGAAAGCACAGGTATCCCTCGTCGACAAGTTCAAGCTCATGCCGATTCCACAGCGCGCAATCGACCTGAACGCCAAGCTCACGCAGAATCCGGGTTGGTAAGAGCAGAGTCCTCAGCAACGCGTAGTTAAACAAACTGCGGGGCGCGAATGACGCGAAAACGGGTGAATTGGCTCGGAGCCAATTCACCCGTTTTCGCTGCTATCCACGGCCGGGATTTTGCTTTTGCGCTTCGCGAATTCGCGACTATCGGCTGTGCCTTGTCCTTCGGTCGTGCTATTTTGGTCGCTTGGTTGTGATAAGCACCACGCCATTTCCGGCGCGTGAACCGTACATCGCCAGCGACGCCGCGTCCTTGAGGACTTCTATGCGCGCAATGTCTGCCGGATTGATGCCGATCAATCCTTCGGGACCAGGTTCGATCGAGAAGCCATCAATGACGTACATCGGCTCTGTTCCGCCATTGATCGTTACGGTACCGCGAATCTGTATGGAGAATCCGCCGGGCTTTCGAATCACGCGTACGCCAGGAAAGCGGCCGTCGAACAGTTCCTCCACGCGGCCGACGCCTCCCTGATTGTTCCACGCCGATTGTTCAACGACCCAGCCGCGCGTCTGATCATTTGTATCGCTGCGGCGACGGTGTTTAGACGTCACGTCGGCGGTGGTCACCGGACTCGGATCCCAATCCGCGAACACCGCGGCGCGTGTGTACCGTGCCGCATCGCGATTCGAGAGCACTCGACGCGACGTGCTCACGACAGCGCCCGGCCCCGTCGACTTGTACTCAAAGAATCGCGCCGACTCTGGCTCGTACCAGATACGCGTACCGGTCGAATCCACGCTCGACATGCGGTCCCAGCCCTTCGCGCCGATGTGATCGTCCATCTCACATTCGATGAAGACGCTGCTCGCGTTGGCACGCGGGTCGGCAAAGGGATGCCATGGTCGGCCGAGCGTGACTGAATTCGTGGCCATCTCCGGACGTTCTTTGCGCAAACGATCGCGCAGAAACAGAAATCCGAATTGGTGCGAGGTATCAGTACTCGCCGCCGTGATATACCCGTTATTCTCGGCGCTCTTGCGATCGCGCGACGTAATGTCGCAGTTCTCAAACACAGCTTGTCCTGCGCCAAAAATAAAATCCACGCTGCCGGCCACTTCGCAGTCATGAAACCATGAGCGGCCGCTGTTCGCGAACAGCGTGTCCTGATGGCCGAGAATTCGCACGTCGTCGAATACGGCGCGATCACTGCCGAGGTCCGTCATCAATGCGACCGCCTGCGGGTTCTTCATCTTGGTCGGATCGTTGGCGACCTTTGCCGAATTCGCCATGTAGTCGAATGCGTTTTCGATCGTGAGATGTTCGGCGCGAAAATCCGGCGCGACGATGCGCAACGTGTAGCTGCCTCGTGTGCCGTACGTGCTGCCACCGGGTGCAGGTGTATCGGCGGCCGCGTCGTAGGTGATGAACACGCCGCCGCGACTCTGTCCGCGCAATGTGACGCGCGGCCGATCAATCGTGAGCTTCTCGCGATAGTGCCCGTTGCGAATGAAGATGATCGTTCGCGCGCCACCATTCACCGGCAGCTGCGTCAGAGCGTCGCCGATCGAGCGAAACATCGGAATGCCGGTCGTGGATGGCGCGCCCGCGGTGCCCTGATAGGCCGAGTCAACGATGCCGGCCCATGGCAGCGTATCCGCATCGGCATGTCGTGCATCGGAAACGCGTGCATGAACAACGGGTGTCGCAACGACTCGTGTACCGAAATGCGTTGCTACGACGTGCGGCATGACGGAAAGCGGCGTGACGGCAGCACCGACGGCCGCCATAACGAATGTGGTCAACAGTGAAGTCATCATCGGGCCATCCATCCACCATCAACCACCAGGACATGACCGTTCACATAGTCGCTCGCCGATGAGGCGAGAAAGACGATCGCGCCGCCGATGTCCTGCGTTTCACCCCAACGTCCGGCGGGAATGCGCGCACTGATATCGTGCGATCGCTGCGCATTGTCCTGTAGTTGCTGTGTGTTGTCGGTGCGAAAATAGCCTGGCGCAATCGCATTGATGTGGACCCCATGCGACGCCCACTCATTTGCCAACGCTTTGGTCAGTCCGGCAACGGCATGTTTGCTTGCGGTGTACGCGGGCACGGTAACACCCCCACTGAAAGAGAGGAGCGACGCGATGTTGATGATCTTACCACTGCGGCGTGCGACCATCGCTCGTCCGATGGCCTGACAGAGCACCCACGTCGCATCAAGATTGGTGCGAAGCACAAGCTGCCAATCCTCCATGGGATAGGAGACGGCGGGATGCCGCCGAATCGTCCCCGCATTGTTCACCAGGATATCGATCGGACCGGCTGCTGTCTCCGCATCACGCGCAAGCTCAGCCGCTGCGGCCGGATCGCTCAGGTCGGCGCCGAGCGTCCATGCAATGCAGCCTAACGCGCGAATGTCGCGCGCCGTGTCTTGAACGCGCGCCGCGTCCGATGCGGCACACACGACATCAGCACCCGCAGCGGCGAGTGCGAGCGCGGCGGCACGTCCAAGGCCGCGACTGGCACCGGTCACCAGCGCCCGCTTGCCGTGCAGATCAAATGGTGATGCTGCACGCGATGCCGCAGGCACTGCTGCAGGCGATGCGACAGGAGACTCCAACGGAGATGTCGCGGTGAATGTCACATCGCCTGTCATCGTCCAAGCTCCAAGGCAGCCATGATGAACGGACCAACGCCTTTGTAGTCATCGGCAACAACCGGCTCGCTCACATAGTACGCAAACGTTCCATCGCGTCTCGCGGTGCCACCGAGGCCTGCAACCTGACATACCCCGGTGAGCGACGGGCGCCCCGCGGCGTCCGTCGTGATCAGCTCGCGTACGATGCCATCGAATCCTCGTGCGGCAAGTGCCCGGTATCGCGCGTCGAGCCACCCGCGGCGCGCGCCCTTCGCGAACGCATACACGAACATGCTGGACGCCGACGCCTCGCGATAGTTACCGCGACGACCTGGCTGATCGAGCACTTGATACCAGAGACCGCTGACCGGGTCCTGTACACGAGCCACTGATGCAGCGAGCTCACGCACAACCCCGAGCAGTGCACTGCGGTCCGGATGCGATGCGGGTAAATCGTCGAGCACGTCCATCGCCGCCATCAGATACCAACCGACCGCGCGTCCCCAAAAGTTCGGCGAGGTGCCAGTCAGTGAATCGGCCCAAGGCTGCGCACGCTTCGAATCCCACGCGTGGTACATCAGCCCGGTTTTGGGGTCGCGCGCGCGTGACGCTAGGAGCAGGAATTGATGCAACGCATCGGTGAAGGCCGCCGTGTCACCGAACGTCTTCGCGTACGTCACGTAAAACGGTTCGGCCATGTACAAGCCATCCAGCCACATCTGCTGCGGATAAATCTGCTTGTGCCAGAAACCACCCTCGCTCGTGCGCGGTTGCGTGCGCAGTTGCGTGCGCAGCGTTTCGATCGCGGTTTTGTAGCGCGCCTCGTGCGTGCTCGCGAACAACGGAAAGAGCAGCCGACCCTGATTGATCTGATCGAGATTGAACTCGTCGCCTTTGTAGCCGGCAATCGCGCCCTTCGCATCGACAAACTGGTTCATGTTGCGCCGCACATACGTCGCGTACTCCGCCTGCTTTGTGGCGTTTGCGACCCGATGCACCGCAAGCAACACCAATCCCGCCGTGTAGTCCCATTTCGTACTCACGCTCGGATTGCGCGCAATCAGTGCGTCAGTCATGCGCACCGACCACGAGCTCGACGTAGGTACACTGACCGCCGATGACGCCGGACGTTGCGCGTGCGCAGACTCCACCAGCGGCGTCGTAACCAGCAACGCGCTGACCAGCGTCATCGTCATCACGACGCGCGGTGGGACGCGCCGACGCACTTGCTGATGCGGACGCTGACTCACGCGCCCACGACTTTGCCGTTCACCGTTACGTTGGTGCGCGTCAGGCCGACCACATGCTCCAGTACATCGGATTTGGCAACACCGTCCCAGTGACAATCGATGATGCGCACATCGGTGATCGGCGCTTTCTCAAAGCCGCGCAAGTACAACCCGTACTTGCTCTTCGTGCTGGTCACGTTGCGCATCTCGATGTCGCGCACGACGGGCATGAACGCTCCCTTGTCGCCCTCTTCGTACGTGAAGTCGATGGAAAGCATCGAGTCGGCCACCTGTCCGACCGTCACGTTGCGCATGTAGATGTGCTCGAGCGTCCCGCCACGCATGGCGTTCGTCTTGAGCCGGAGCGCACGATCGAGCGACGGACTGTCCATCTGGCAATCCTCGACGTACACATGTCGCACGCTCCCGGAGATTTCGCTGCCGATCGTCACGCCGCCATGTCCATCCTTCATCCGGCACTTGCGAATGATCACGTGCTCCGTCGGCACACCCACGCGCCGACCATCGGCATTTCGCCCAGACTTGATCGCGATGCAATCATCGCCCGTGTCGAACGTGCACCCCTCAATCAGCACATCACGACACGACTCGGGATCACACCCATCGTTGTTCGGGCCGTGCGTCGAGATGGTCACGTTGCGCACGGTCACGTTCTGTGACAGCACCGGGTGTACTTCCCACATCGGCGACCGCACGATCGTCACGTCGGACACGATGACATTGCGACAGCGATACATCTGCACGAACGACGAGCGGAGATAATCACCCTCTCCAAAACGACGTTCCGCCACCGGCACACCACGCTCCGCCATCGCGAACAGCCTGTCGCGCGCCGCGAGTTGGTTCTTGCCGTCGTTCGTCGCCTCTTTGCCACCCTTCCACGACCACCAATGCGTCGCATCAGCTTGTCCGTCGAGCGTCCCTTCGCCCGTCACGCCGACATCCACCGCGTCGATGGCATAAATGAGCGGCGAGTAGCCGAACAACTCCACTCCCTCGAATCGCGTCAATACCGCTGGCAGATAGCGCGTTGAATCGGTGACGAAGAGCAGCGTTGCGCCCTTGGCGACGTGTAGTTCGATCTTGCTTGTCAGATGAATCGGTCCGGTAACGTATTTCCCTGCCGGAACGAGTACGCGGCCGCCACCCGCCGTGCGGCACGCCGCAATTGCTTTGTTGATGGCGCCGCTGCTATCGGTGACACCATCGAGTACCGCGCCATACGTCGTGATGTCAAAGACGCGTGATGGAAAGACCGGTGCCTTGATGCGCGCGAGAATGGCCGGCACTACGCTCCATCCGGCCGCAGACGACGCATTCGCCACACCATCGACGCTCGCGGAGTTAGCCGCCCGTGCGCATGCCGACATGACGGCACTGCTCGATGCGATACCCAACGTTCCAAGTGCGACGCGTTGCAGAAACTTTCGACGGGACTGCGACATCACGGTTGCTCCGGTTTGACATGCGCTGCAACGCGTGCAGCGAGCCATTGGCGATAGTGCGCGAGCGTCGCCGCCGGTAGGTCGGAGTACCAGCCGTAGCCTTCGCGACGATCAGTCGACGTGTTGAAATCGTACTGCTTGACGCCATCTCGATTCGAAAAGATCGGGCGATTGCTCCCAATCTCGTACATGCGCGCCCAGAGCGGACCGGCCGTCGAATCGGCGATCAGTCCGAGTAATAGCTCTGCCCGGGTTGGCGTTCTCCCTGCGAAGAATCGATATACTTCGACCAACTACCGGACGGTGTCTGATAGCTCAACATTGACGGAATCATCCGTCGCGCACTGTCCGTCGAGCGCATCCGCCCTTCATCGTCAGCGGAATAGTCGAACGACTTTGACAAGAACGTCGCGCACGTCATCGTACTTTTGCCGAGCGTGCACAGTTCACGCTGCAACAACGCGTGATCCTGTGTCTGCGCCACGTGCGAGCGTTCGAGGTACGCATTCCACACGGCACGCTGGGCAACCGGCAGTGCACGAATGTGCTCGGCGCTAAGCAACGACGTGGTGTCTGTCTCCTTGAACGCGCCAAGCAGCGACGCGGTCGCATCCGTCTGCGCGCGCTTGGTGCGTGGTACCAGCGACTATCGCGAGGGCCACGCAGTGCGCAACGATGATCCGTCGCACGCAAACTGTCAGGCACGCGTCCGCACGATTTACCGTGCGAACGGTATCGCGACAGTTAGCGCGCGTACGCTGCACCGCAACCCACATCAATGCTCCCTGAGCGACGCCGGCTCCAACCGCGGTGCGAGCAGGTGGATGAACAGCAACGCGGTAACGTAGGCCAAGCCACACATCACGAAGATCGGCGTGTAGTCGTTGTGATTGCTCTGCAAGATCACACCCGTTAGCCGCTGAAAGCCGACGCCGGCAATCGCGCCAAAGAATCCGCCAACGCCCACCACTGATGCCACCGCATACTGCGGAAACATGTCACTCGTGAGCGTGAACAGATTGGCCGACCACCACTGGTGCGCCGCCGCCGCCACGCTCACCACTGCCACCGCCGCCCACAGATTCCCCATCATCGGCGCCACCATCGTTGGCACGATGAGTAAGGCCGCGAGCAGCATCGTGATCTTCCGTGCCTTGTTGAGCGACCAGCCGCGCTTGACGAACGCGCCGGACAACCATCCACCACCAACCGATCCGACATCCGCCACGAGATAGATGACAATCAGCGGCATCGTGATCTTCGCCAACTGAATGCCGAACCGCGCGTCGAGAAACTTGGGCAGCCAATACAAGTAGAACCACCAAATGCCATCGGTCATCGCTTTGCCGACGACAAAGGCCCACGTCTGCCGATGCCGCAGCAGTTCGCTCCACGGCACGCTACGACTCACCACTGTTCGGCCTTCGGTGATGTACTGTAGTTCGGTAGCGCTAACCTTCGGATGCACGGCGGGATCGCGATACAATATCAGCCACGCGATCAACCAGAGAAACCCGAGCGCGCCCGTGACGACAAACGCCATGCGCCATCCCCAAGTGAGCGCAATCCACGGGACAAAAATCGGCACCAAAATCGCGCCGACGTTTGAACCTGCATTGAACACGCCTGCCGCAAACGCCCGCTCCTTTGGCGGAAACCACGTGGCAACGGTTTTGATCGCGCCCGGAAAATTCCCCGACTCACCAAGGCCGAGTGCAAAACGCGCCGCACCAAAGCTCGCCACGCCGCTCGCGAATGCATGCGAGATCGCCGCCATGCTCCATGTCACAATCGCGATCGCAAAACCGGCGCGCACACCGAGCTTGTCCATCATGCGTCCAACGCCAAGAAACCCCAGCGCGTATGCCGCCGTGAACCATGACACGATGTTGCCGTAGTCCACCTCGGTCCAGCCAATTTCCTTCTGCAGCGTCGGCGCAAGTAGCCCGAGCACTTGTCGGTCGATGTAATTGATCGACGTCGCGAAAAACAGCAGCGCGCAAATGGTCCAGCGATAATTTCCGATCTTGGGTGTACCCGTCTGGGAGACCGTCGGATTTTTTACGCTCATGACGTGACCAAGGCGGCAGAGAGGAGCGCGAGAATTCCGTCGTGATGCAACCGCTGCAGCGACTCCGTAAGCGCCGGCACCAACCCCCGAAGCTCCCGCAAATCCGCGTCCCACAGCGCCACGTCACCAAGCACCGCGTCGACAAAAACCCCCATGCGCGACGCGCCCGATCGCACCCAATGTGCCAGCACCAACTCACCAGCATCATCAGAAAAACGCGGAATACCAACCTCCGCCCGACGCGCACGCTCTGTCGGATGTGCGAGATACAACTGTGCCGCGAGTGCCACAACGAGCGCGGTGGGCAATGGTTGACCGGTACGTTCGGCGCTCTCAGCGTGCCGTTGAAGCACAGGCAGTAAGCGCACTTTCCACTTGAGCGTCCCCTGCGTCGCGATATCGGTCAACCGATGCTGCACCTGCGGATTGGCAAAACGATCGAGCACCGACTCCGCGAACTCAGCGGCCTGCGGGACATCGATCATTGGTACGATGTCCTGACGTAAAAGGTGCTGCAGCATCGACGCCATGGCTGGCGTGTTCATCGCGTCGTGTACGGTCGTCACCCCAGCCAAAACTCCAAGCGCTGCCATCGCGGTATGCGTGCCGTTCAGCAGTCGTACTTTGCGCTCGCGATACGGGCGCACGTCCGGCACCACGCGAATGATCCCCGTGTCGTCGATAAAGCCCAAGCGATCCGCCAGCGCCGTGTCCCCCTCAATCGCGAACAACGCATACGGCTCGGCCATCGTCAACAGCGCATCGTGGTAGCCCAGGTCCGCTTGGAGCCGCTGATGTTGCTCAGCGTTTGGCGTACCCGGTACAATCCGATCAACGAGCGTATTGCAGAACGGGACTGCGGCCGTAAGCCACTCGCCAAAGCGCGCATCAAACGACCAAAGCGCGGCTTGTTCACGCACCAACGCCTCGAGTTTGTCGCCATTTGCTTCGATTAATTCACACGGTATCACAACCAAGCCGTGTTTCGCGTCGAAGTCGAACGCCGTCGCACGCTCGAACAGGAATCGGGTCAGCTTCGCGGGATACGAATACGGGGTCGTCGCATCTGAAATCGGTGTCGTCGCGTCACGCACGTCGAGTGCGATACCCGCTTCGGTCGTATTGGAAAAGACAACCGAGATGCTTTCGTCACGCGCTAACGCCAGTACGTCGTCCCATTGCGACGTCGCTGAAACAGCGCGACTCACCGAGCCGATGATGCGACGCTCGTTGACCGCGACACTATGCTCGACGCCGGCCACAATCAACGTGTACAGACCATCCTGGTCGACAAAGGCGCGATCACGTCCGCTCCCGGTCGACCCGATCGCGACGACGCGACCCATGAACTGCCCGCGTCGATTCGCCGCGTCGATGAACGCGTCCACGAAGCCACGAAGAAACGCGCCGGTCCCGAACTGCAC
>JBBQDB010000002.1:0-71526 GCA_038319245.1 Gemmatimonadales bacterium | reverse complement strand
GCGGAGTCTGGTCAAATGGCATGTTCCAAACTACGTGATCGCAGGAAGTCTTGTTCCAGTCACGGCGACCGAGCGCGTGCCACGTGCCGGCGGCGGCGACTAGCTTTATCGAATGCGCGATGCATCCTGCGACGGCTGTCTGGTAGGCGCGTGTACCGGCAGGTGCTACTTCGGTGACGCGCGTCTGCACCGCGCGCGTTGGGTGCGCGCAATGCGGTCAGCCGATCACGCTTCTGCCATGAGCATACTCGCATGACGACGATCACTGCGCCTAACGATTCGGTGGTCGCCGAGGCGTCCGCACGAACGATCGACCTGTCCTCGTTGCTCGCTGAGGCGACGGGGCTGGCGCCGCAGGTGATTGCGTGGCGTCGGCAACTGCACATGCACCCCGAAGTCGCGTTCAACGAACACGAGACCGCACGTTTCATTCGCGAGACGCTCGCCGCCATCAACGGACTCGAGGTCACGCGCCCGACCGAGACCAGCGTGGTTGCTCGCTTGGTCGGCGGACGAGCGGGTCGTACGATCGCCGTGCGCGCCGACATCGATGCACTGCCCATTCTCGAAGAGCACGAGAGCGAATACCGCTCGCGGATCGATGGTGCGATGCACGCCTGCGGACATGATGGCCATACGTCCATCGCGCTCGGTCTGGTCACGTTGCTCGCGCGGCATCGTGAGGCACTGCGCGGCGAAATCCGTTTCATCTTCCAGCACGCCGAAGAGGTTGGTCCGGGCGGCGCCGAGGAGCTCGTCCAGCTTGGCGTTATGGACGGTGTCGAGCAGGTCATCGGACTGCACTTGTGGAGCACGTTGCCGGTGGGTCAGATCGGCCTCATCGCGGGTCCAGCGATGGCGGCACCGGACAGCTTTCAATGTCACATCTACGGACGCGGCGGCCATGCGGCCGCACCGCATCAAACGGTCGACCCGATCGCGGTCGGCGCGCAAGTCGTGACCGCGTGGCAGCACATCGTCGCACGATCGATCGACCCACTCGACCAGGCCGTGGTCTCCGTGACGCAGTTCATCGCCGGCACGACGCACAATGTCATCCCGGGGTCGGCGTTTCTTGGCGGCACCGTCCGCACCTTCGACGAGGACGTCCGCGCACGGATCCCCGAGTTGATGCGGCGTATCGTAACGGGTATCACCGACGCGCACGGTGCGACCTTCGACCTCACCTTTGAGCGCGGCTATCGTCCGGTGGTAAATGATGTCGCCCTCACCGAACGCCTCCGCGATGTGGTGGCGCGCAGCTTGGGTGCGGAACGGTTGGCTGACATGCGACCCAGCATGGGAGGCGAAGATTTCTCGGCATATCAACAGCGCGCGCCCGGCGTCTTCGCATTCGTCGGCGCCGGTAACATCGACGCAGGGATTGCGTATCCGCATCATCATCCGCGCTTTCAGATCGACGAACGATCGCTCGACATCGGCCTGCGTTATCTCGTCGCGGCAACGATCGACCTGCTCGACTAACGCGTGACGACTGCGTGATGATGGCATGATGATGGCGCACTCGCGACGACTCCCTGGCAACGACTGTCTGGTAATGGTGCACTCGTGAACGCAGCGCCTCGCCGCATGCGTCGGTATCACGTGCTCGCGGCGTTCCCGCCCATCGCGCTGCTCGGTGCCCCGTGGTTTGCCAATCGCGTCGAGCCGTATGTGCTTGGCATGCCTTTTTTGCTCGCTTGGATTGCCGGGTGGGTGGTCATGTCGTCGGTGGTCATGGCGATCATCAGTGTGGCCGACGCGCGTACCGCTGCGAGTGTACGCGCGCAACCATCGGCCGCTATCGACAAGACTACGCGATCGTGACGATCTCGCTGGCGATTCTGGGCGTCACGCTGCTGATCGCGCTCGGGCTCAGCGTGCGCGCGGCCAGCCGTGACATGAGCCTCGAGCAGTGGAGTGTGGGTGGACGTGGCTTCGGCACACTGCTCGTCTTTCTGCTGCTCGCGGGTGAGCTCTACACGACGTTCACCTTTCTCGGCGGCAGCGGCTGGGCGTATGGTCGCGGTGCACCGGCGTTTTACATCGTTGCGTACGGTGCCATTGCGTACATCATGTCGTACTGGCTGCTGCCGGCGATCTGGACGCGCGCGTCGGATTGGAAAGTGCTGTCGCAAGCGGAGTATTTTGCGCGCGCGTTTGAGAGCGTATGGCTGGGGCGTCTCGTCGCCGGTGTCAGTGTGGCCGCGCTCGTGCCCTATCTCGTCCTGCAATTGAAAGGACTTGGCCTCATCGTCTCCGAAACGAGTTACGGCGCGATTGGATCGACGACTGCGATCTGGATCGGCACGTTGGCGACCGTGGTCTATGTGATGCTGTCGGGCATCAACGGTTCGGCGCTGACGGCAGCGCTTAAGGACGCACTGGTGCTGATCGTGGTCGTTGCGCTGGCCTTTGCGCTGCCCAACATGCTAGCGGGAGGTGTCGGTGCGATGTTCGCGCGCGTGAACGCGGAGCACCCCGGCCTGCTGACACTGCCCGCCGTCGGACTGAGCCCGAGTTGGTTTGTGAGTACAGTGCTGTTGACCGTGGGCGGTTTTTATATGTGGCCGCACAGCTTCGGCAGCATCTTTGCGGCGCGCGATGCGGGTGTATTTCGTCGCAACGCCGTGTTGATGCCGCTGTACCAACTGATTCTCCTCTTCGTGCTCTTCATCGGCTTCGCGGCGTTGCTGGCGGTGCCGGGACTCAAGGGGAGCGACGCGGATCTGGCGCTGCTGCGCGTGAGCAAGTTCGCGTTTGGTCCGTGGGTCGTGGGCCTCATCGGCGCCGCGGGGTTGTTGACGGCGCTGGTGCCGGGGTCGCTCATTTTGATGACCATCGCCACAACGCTCGCCCGCGTGCTCAAGCCGGCTACCGCGAACGCGCCCGCGGGTTCGATCGGGCTGGCGCGCGCGCTCTTACCCGTCATCGCGGCGGTCGCCCTCGTGTTCACCTTTCGCGGTGGCAACACCATCGTGGCGATGCTGCTGATGGCGTACAGCATGGTGACCCAGCTCTTCCCCTCGCTGGTGGCGAGCCTTTCGCGCCGCCGTCGAATTACGTCGGCGGGCGCGATCGCCGGTATCGTGGTGGGTGAGGTGACGGTGGCCGTGGTGACGTTGACCAGCATCGAATTGCCGACACTGTTTCCGACGCTCCCGCGTGTTCTGACGGACGTGAACATTGGCGTGGTGGCCTTGCTGCTCAACATCACCGCGATGCTGCTCGTCAGTTTCGCGACGGGCGGATTCGCTCGGGCGCCTGAACCGAGTGTCAGCGCTTCGTCAGCGACTCGCCACCCTTAGCACGACGCTCTCTTCCCGGCTGCGGCGGCGTCCCATAAGTTCGCGTCGCCGCCCTGTTGGGAACGGCTCGTCGCACTCACGCAGCTCCGTCTTATCTCGCCGGGAGATCAATCATATGCGTTTACCGCAGTGTTTATGGACGCTTGCTGCGTCCGCCGTGCTCGTCGTCGCGCTGCCATCAGGCGCCAGCGCGCAGATGGCCATGGCCACGCAAGCGATGTGCAAGGACGGATCGATGTCCTCGTCGGGGAAAGGTGCGTGCAGCGGTCACGGTGGCGTCGACAAGAAAGCCACGAAGGCGATGGGTAAACCCGCCGCTGCTCCAGCAACCGCCGCCCCCGCGACCAAGCCGGCCACCTCCGCAAGCAAGTCAGCCGCGCCGGCCGCCGCAGCTGCGCCAGCGCCAGCCATGGCAAAGACCGCACCGACGCCTGCTTCGGCGCCACCAGCCGCGGCCAAGCCCGCCGCCAAGTCTGCCGCTCCGGCAACCGCCGCGGGCAAAGACGGACCGCCAACGGCCAAGTGCAAGGACGGCACGATGTCGTACGCCAAGGGTCATGCCGGCGCGTGCAGCCGTCACGGTGGCGTTGGCGAGTGGCTGGACGGCACGGCGAAGAAGCCCTGAGCGACCTCGCGGCGAGGACAGGCAGAGCACTGGCAACCGCCTATTGAGCTCCTATCCTCGCGCGAGTCCCTGCCTTACCCCAACGGTCCTCATCCTCCGATGAGGACCGTTGGCGCTCCAAGGACAATCACGCCGCCATGTGCTGTGTTGTCGCCCATGCGAGCGGCGGGCAAGTTGCCGATCAAGACGGTCGCGGATCCTTTCGCAATCATGTCCGGCGGCCCGACGCAGAGGCACATGTTCGTCGCGGTCGCTGCGGGCATCGAGCAAATCAGCACAGTCGGCTTGCCTGGCGGCAGGATCGGCCCACCGACGTGTGGAATGGGCGGCACCCCTGGTGTCACCATTGGACAGACGTGCATATCGCCGACGCGAGCGGCTGGCTGACCCATGGTGACTTACCTCGCAGCGGCTGCGGGAGCGGCCGTCGCGCGATCATACTCCGCCTGTGCGCGCTGATGCGTGTCATACGCCAGTTTAAGCGCTGCATCCCACCCACCCAGTCGCTTCACGATCTCGAGCCCCTGCGCGGCAAAAGCCGTGAGCGTGCGTGGGATCGTTTCGGACTTGGAATTGGACAGGCCGGCGAGCACGATTGCTCCCGCGACCAAACGCATCGCTGCACCAGGCGGCGGCGGAACCGGCGGTCCCTCAGGCCCACCGAGCGTCGTGCCGCTCAGAAAGACGGCAGCCGTCACGACCCCGATCGGCGAATCGAGCCCGGCGAGGTTGCCCGCGTCCCACGCCTTCCGACGAGCGGCATCATCAGGCCTAACCACCCACTGCTCGACCGCGGTCAGCGCGTCATGCTCGAGGGCCGTGGGTGCTTTGCCACCGTCTGCTTGCGTGGCGTAGCGCGCCGAAACCCACGCCCACCAAATGCTTTCACGTGTGGGAAGGACACCCGCGATCAGACGAATCGCCGAGCTGAAATGTTCGTTGGCGAGGCAGGCGCCGTACAGCGATTCCAACGTGCCGCCTGCATCGACGAGCGGAAGCGCTGCTTCGTCGAGCGGAGCTCGCGTCAACAACCAACGCATCGGCGGTGCGAGCGCCGCCAACGGATCCGGCGCGATGACTTGTGGTGTGGTCATGATCGCTCGCTCAGTTAATCATGACGGTGATGCCCGTGATCTTCACCATACTGTCTCCGTCGATCTTCGTTATTCCGCCCTTCACCTTCACCAGTGTGTCGCCCTCTACGCTCACCATCGCGGCTTTGATCTTAATGCCTTCCTGACTGATGGTAATTTTGCTGCTACCGCATTTGAGGACGATCCCCGTCTCGGCCTTGATGGTGATCGTACCGGCTTTGGCCTGCACGATGATGTCACCGAGGTCTGCGATCGTTCCGATGTCGCCCTGTTTCACCTTCAACAGCGACGTGCCTTCCTTCACTTCAGTGAAGTCATCGTCCTTGATGACGCGCGTCTGCTTGCCTTTGACCTCGAGCGTCTTATCAAGCTTGACCAGCGACTTTTGGTTGCCATCCACCGTCACCGTGCGATCGAGCGTGACAGCGGTCGTCTCCTGTCCCTCGACCGTGATCTTGTGATCCGTCTTCACCTTGACTGTACGATTGCCCTTCTCGATCGTGACGTACTGATCGCCCTTTTTTACCGTTGTGATATCGTCGGCTTCCTCAACAATCTTCTTGTCTTCGTTGTGAATCGTCGTCAGGCGATTGTGTCCCACCGTCCGCGTCTCATCGTTCTTCACCAGCGTGATCAGATCCTTCTCGGCCTGCACGTTGATGTGCTCTTCGCCCTTCTTATCCTCGAAGCGCATCTGGTTGAAGTTGTCCGCGCCGCCATTGAGCGTGCTGTGCGTCTTCACGCCGCTCTGCGTTTTGTTTTCCGGCAACGCCCATGGCGGCATGTTCGAGCTGTTGTACAAGCTCCCCACCACCACGGGGTTATCCGGATTCCCGTCGAGAAATTCGACGATCACTTCATGGCCGATGCGCGGTAGCCACACGGCGCCAAACTGCTGGCCGGCGAATGACTGCGCGACGCGAATCCAGCATGAGTGCTCGAGCGACGTAGAGTCTTCGAGATCCCACTTGAAGACGACCTGCACACGACCGTGCTTGTCGGTGTAGATCTCTTCACCGCTCGGACCCGTCACCACGCCAACGTGCGCACCACCAACGTGTGGCCATGACGTTCGCATCGCCGGTCGATAGGGCGTAGCGGCCGGAATCGCCTCGAAGCTGTTGCGGTACATCGCCTCTTCGCTGTCGCCCGCCCCGTACGATCCGTTCGAACCGTGATGGCGCACACCGATGATGAACAGCGACTTGTTCAGCGCGTCGTTTGGGTGATCGACGACCTCGGTCTTTGCGCCCACTTCCAGTCCGGTATAGCGACTTTCACCGACAAACATCACCGAACCCGCCTCGGCGAGTTCCTGTCGCAGGCGCGAGTAGACCTTCGCGTCTTCAGGAAGCTTCGCGATGTCGGACGCCGTCACGCCGCCGCCGTGCGCAATGCCGGTGCGATGCGCCGAAATCTGTTGTTCAAACCGATACGCCTTTACATCGCTTGGCGGCGTGAAGCTGCCGGACGACGCCGTGAAGTCGCCGACATTCTTGTTGGCCAGAAACTCATTGGCCGTGCGCACGCGAGTCTGCGACACATACGGTGCCGAATCGACGCGCAACGCACCGAGTCGGTCCTGCAGGCGCATGTTAGGGTTGTACTGCAGCTTGGTCACACCCCACGCGGGCTGCGCCGACGCCACCGAATCGCACAACACCAGCTTCGCCTCGCCGGCCTTGTTGTCGTACCGATACCAGATCCCTTCCTGCTCCAGCAGGCGCGCGATGCAATGCCAACGACTCTCGCGATAGCGAAAGCAGTACGGGCGTGGCGACAGCGTGCGCGTCAGTTTCCACTCGTGCGGCGTACCGGTGAGCAGCTGGTCCGCCACGTCACGCGCACTCTTACTTTGAAAGATATCAAACCCTTCATCGAGCCCGAGTATCCAGTGGGGTGGCACGATCTCGAGCTGGTACGCAACGTGTCCAACCGGCGAAGTGCCTCCCTGGCTGAGGTGACTCACTACGCCGTGAATCGTACGGTCGCTGCCATCCGGGAGGCGCAACGCGAGCGACACCTTCTTCAGCAACAGATCCGACGCGGTGATATTCGCATTCTCGCTGAACGCGGTGACCGTGAATCGGTAAAACGACGAGATGTGCTCCTCACCTTCCCACTCGGTGAGGAGCAGGACGTCCTCACCAAGCGGTGTAGTCAGGCGGAATGGGCGATTTGCTTGTGACCAGGCCATGCGACGCTACCTCGGTATTGCGTATGGACGCGCTGCTTCACACGGTCGCAAGATCGGAGATCGGCTGGTAGGTGAAATCCCCGTCCTCGCCGACGCCGACGTGCAACGCGGTCAGTCGCGTGCCCTCAGCCATGCCGGCCAACAGCATGCGAGAGATCTCCGGCAGCAGCGTGTTGCTCAGAATGTTGTCGACGTTACGCGCGCCGCTCTCGACCTCCGTGCAACGTGCCGCAACTTGCGCGACCAACGTCTCGTCGTGCTGCAACGCCACGCGATGCGTCTCGCGCAGCCGCCGCGAAATTTTGCCGATCTTGAGCCGAATGATCTGCTTCAGGTTTTCATCGCGCACCGGGTAGTACGGAATGATGACCATGCGGCCGAGGAACGCCGGCTTGAAGACCGCGTCGAGCTCGGGCTTGAGCGCCTTTGCCATCGCGTCGGCAAACGGCATCGTCTCCGGATCGGCCGTCAACTTCATGATCGTTTCCGTGCCCGCGTTCGTCGTCAGGATGATGATCGTGTTCTTGAAATCGATCACGCGCCCTTCGCCGTCTTCCATCACGCCCTTGTCGAACACCTGGAAGAACAGCTCCAAGACGTCGGGATGCGCCTTCTCCACTTCGTCGAGCAACACCACGCTGTACGGACGACGACGCACGGCTTCGGTAAGCACGCCACCTTCGCCATAACCCACGTACCCAGGCGGTGACCCCTTGAGCGTGCTGACCGTATGCGCTTCCTGAAACTCCGACATGTTGATCGTGATGATGTTGCGCTCACCACCGTACAGCATGTCCGACAGTGCAAGCGCGGTTTCCGTCTTGCCGACGCCGCTTGGACCGACCAGCATGAACACGCCTTTCGGCTTGTTCGGATCTTCGATGCCGGCCTTTGATGTACGCACTCTTCGCGAGATATCCACGAGCGCATGATCCTGACCGATGACGCGCGCGCCGAGATGCTTTTCGAGTTCGAGCATCGTCGTGAGTTCGTCGCCGAGCATCTTACCAACCGGAATACCCGTCCAGCCAGAGATGACTTCGCCAACGATCGACGCGTCAACGAACACGCGCACGAGCGGAATCTCACCCTGCATGGTTTCCAATTCGGTATTCAAGCCGTTGAGGTCTGCGCGCAGCGCATCGCCCTTGCTCTTGTCCTCCGCGCCGGCTTCTGCCTCGAGCTGTTCGCGCACGGCTTTGATCTGCTCCACCAGCGCTTTCTCTGCGGCCCATCGTGCTTCCAGCGCGGCGAGCGCCGCCTGCACCTTTTCGCGTTGGGTCGCGATGTTGGCCAATCGCTCGCGATGATCGGCACCCGAGGCCTGTTCGCGATTGAGCACGCGATCCTGCAACGCCAGGTCATCGAGCGTGCGACGTGCATCTTCAACGGGCCCCGGCGTCGCACTCTGTCCGAGTGCCAAACGCGCACATGCCGTATCGAGCACGCTCACGGCCTTGTCGGGCAACTGACGATCGGGGAGGTAGCGATGCGACAAGCGGACCGCGGCTTCCGCGCCGCTATCGAGAATGCGCACGCTATGATGCTTCTCAAGCGCCGGGACAACGGCGCGTAGCATCAGCTGACACACCTCTTCGGTCGGCTCATCGACTTTCACGAGCTGGAAGCGACGCGAGAGCGCCGGATCTTTCTCGAAGAACTTCTTGTACTCGCTCCACGTCGTCGCCGCGATCGTACGCAGCTCGCCGCGCGCGAGCGCCGGCTTGAGCAAATTCGCTGCATCGTTTTGCCCGGCCGCACCGCCCGCACCGATCATCGTATGCGCTTCGTCGATAAACAGAATGATCGGCGTCGGTGAGTTCTTCACCTCTTCGATCAATCCCTTCAATCGATTTTCAAACTCGCCCTTCACCCCAGCACCCGCCTGCAGCATGGCCAGATCGAGCGAGCGCAGCGACACGTTGCGCAACGGTGGTGGTACATCGCCTTCGGCAATGCGGCGCGCAAAGCCTTCCACGACGGCCGTCTTACCAACGCCTGCTTCGCCAACGAGAATGGGATTGTTCTGTCGGCGGCGCGTGAGAATATCGACGACCTGACGCACTTCAACATCGCGACCCAGCACCGGATCGATCTTGCCGGCGCGCGCATTGGCCGTGAGATCGACGGTGTACTGATCGAGATTCGGGGTGCGGCCACCGGCCTTGGGTGCGCCAGTGCCCGACGAACTCGCCGACGATGCCGCCGAATCGATCGACCCGATTTCTGCCGCCGCTTCGGTCGAGGCCGCGGTGATCGTGACGAACTCCTTCTTCAGCACTTCCGGCGCGATCTTGTCGAACTCGTGACTGATGTCGGTCGCCATGCGCGCGAGCTCGCCGACCGTGAGCAGCGCCAGCAACGCGTGCCCGGTACGCACACGAGGCGCGCCGTACTCGATCGAGCCAATCAACCACGCTTCGCTCAACGCACTCACCAGCGACGGGCTGAGTCCGGGCGTACGGGCATTGCCGGTCTTGAGCTTGTCCAGCGCGCGGGCCAGATCGTCCGCCAACCGCGAGCGATTCACGCCAAAATGCTTGAGGATCACCGCAAGATCGTTGTCCGTCGCATCAAGCGTCTTCACGAGAAAGTGCTCGATCTCAACGTCGTAGTTGGTGCGCGCAAGGCAGAGCCCTGCCGCGCCCTCAACGGCACTGCGGCTCGGCGCATTCAATTTCGCGATCAGACCACGCAGGTTCACAGCCATGACTTCTCCGTCGGCGGTACGTACAGGAAGGGGGACAAATCAGCAGAGGGTAAGGCGAACATCATCGGCATCGCGCACAGGCGGTTTCGCGCGTAACCAACTGCCGAAGCCAAGCGCCGGCGATCCTTGGGTGCCAAGGGTTGCGCCGGGTATCTCGTCGCGTTGCAACACAAGCTGCGCTTCCACGCCAACCTGATCGTCGGCGTACAGCCGCGCCAGCTGTCGCAGTGATTCGTACGACCCGCCACCGGGAAGAAACGCGTCGAACTGCGCTCGCGTGAGGGGGCCAAGTCGCAGCCGCACCTTGGCCAGCGGATCGTACACGGCATTCCCAACCACCGCCGCGCCAAGCTGACCGTCAAATCCATCGTCACCCAACGCGCACTGACCGCCATGCCGCAGCGGCTGCCACTCGCCAACGAACTGCTCAACCGTCGCTGGCACGCGAAAGTGATCGGCGATCAGTTGGGCCAACCCGATGGCCGGGCGCGTGCGAAGCGCGAGTAGCCCCGCATAGTACGCCAGGGTATCCGCACCCACGACGCTCTGCGCCCGAACGCCTGCGGTGCCGGCGCCAACCATGTCCAGGAGGTGCGCGCGCAGACGGTCTTCATCGCCGCGCTCCGCCGATACCATCGGATGGTGACGCTCCCACGCTCGGTAAAAAAGCGAGAGCACCCGATGATGAAACAGATCCAGAAAATCGCGAAACGCCGTGTCACGGACGCGCGCGCGTGACGCGGCGTGCGCGGTATACACATGCGGCAACACACCCTGCGGACCTGTCGCGCCGAGAAAACGCACCGCCATGCGCGCCTGCGTTCGCGGCGAGGCGGAGGCTGCCGCCGCGGCCGCGATCACCGTCGTGGGCTTCTCGCCAGGCGCGACCGGAGCGACCGGCATCATCGGCATGTCGAGCTTCGCTATCTCCGATGCTGGAAAGGCAAACGATGGCGGCACGGAGTAACGCACCACTTCTCGCGCCGGATCATCCCAGCCGCCGATCGCCGCCTTCTCGGGGTAGAGCCGCATCAACAACCGCGTCGCCTGCACAAAGTCAAATCCGGTGCCGTGTGCGGACAACGCGCGCTCGAGTGCCACCCGATCACGCGCGAGCTGCCGCGCTGTTTTCCGGGCGACCTTTGGCTTGACGTTGCCACTCGTGCTCACGAGAGCGTCCGCCAACCAGCACGCGCTGGCCACTGCACGACTTGTTTGCGACGTTGCTTCGACCGCACCGAGACCTGCGTGAAGCTGTTCATCGACGCGTATTGCGCGAGGAATCGTTCCAGCACGCTCGCGACGAGATACATACCACCGCCGGCGAACTGCTCTTCGTCAAACTCGAGATCGATGTGCCGACCGCGTGCAAACGCGATCCCATGCTGCACCTCGACGCGCGCGAACGCGGGCTCACTTCGTACGCCGACGAGCCCGTCGATCTGTCGTTCGGCGCTCAGCGAATTGCTCAGGTTGTGCAGGCGGAGTAACTCCTGCAGTGCTTCGGGCGACCCGTCACTCAGCGACAAATGATTGAGCGACAACGACGAAATCATGCGCCAGAGCAACGTCTTGCCGAGTGTCGGTTGAATCGACTTGGTCGGATTGACGACGCAGGTGATACGCTGAATCGGCCCACCGCTCAACAACTCAAAGTCGCCGCGCTCTTCCACACCAAATGGTAATCGACTCGGCAGGTCGCCATTGAAACAGGTGACCTTGATCGACGCGACATCGACGTCCGGCATACGGATCTCGCCAGTCAGATCAGCGAAACGCAGAAACAGTTCCGTGCCACGATCGGTGCGCCATCCCGACGCACGACGACTCGTTTGCCAGAACATGTCGCCGCCTTCGCCCGTTACGTCGTGTCGATGCGAGTACAACGGCTCGATAATACGACTCTGCTCAACGTCATGCTCGACAAGCGTCACGCGGTCCACCGACCACACGTCCACCTCGAGTCGGCGGCGCACGTCGGCGATGACCACGTGCTCGAACGAGCGTTCGGTCAGCATGATCGGTTCGGCATCCTGCTCGAAGAGATTCACCGCTGGTGTCGCGTTCGTGCGAAACGATTTCGGCGACAAACTCAACTCCAATGCCTGTCGGCGTTCGGCACGCTCGAACGGAGTGAGGAGAAAACTCACTTCGACGCGACGCACCGCCTGCAGGGTGCGCAGCGCGGCACCGAAGCCTTTCAAATCCACAAAGTGAAACTTGGACGGAAAAGCGAACAGTTCGAGCAGCAGGTTGTAGCCCGCGAAGGCGCGCGGCGTGTACGGCATCATCTGTTCGTCGGGACCGAATCCCACGGGCAGCACGGCGCTCGCATCGAGGTACACCGGCGCGATCGTCGGACGATCGGGATTGCGTATCACCACCTGCGCCACGTTGTTGCAGAGCAGCTCGTACATCGTGTCGGTTACGCTTGCATCGCCGGCCAGATGCAAGCGCAGTGCATCGATCGCGACTTCGTGCAGCTTCACGCCATCGAACGCATGCAGCTCGACGCGAATCGCGCCCACCGCGTCACGCGCACGACTCCCAGCGCCACCACGTTCGGGACTGGCCCACTCGGCGGCGTGCACGGAGATCGGCCACAGCATGGTGTCGTACACCGTGCGAAAGCTGCACGGCACCCCCTGCACCGCCGCCGAGTTGAGAATGCTGCCGCGCGGTACGCGATACCCCTCGGGCAACCGTCCCTGCGCCGGATCAAGCGGCATGTCCACGATGCACATTGAGGGCAACGGACGTACCAGTTGCGGGTGCAACACCTCAAGTAAGGCTTCCGAAATCTCCGGAAAATCATCGTCGAGTCGACGATGCACACGCGCCGTGAGAAAGGCGAACCCTTCGAGCAACCGTTCGACATGCGGATCTTCCGTCTTGGTTGCTTCGAGCTGCAACCGCGACGCCACTTTCGGATATCGCTGCGCGAACTCGGCTCCGAGCTTTCGCAGGTACGTCAGTTCACGCTCGTAGTACAGCAGCAGGTCATCCTGCATCAGTGCTTCTCAGCCACGCCGTAGGTTCCGCTGGCGATCTCCAGCACCGTGTCGAACACGATCTGCTCGGGACTCGGATCCATACGCAGCGTGGCCGAAATGGAAAAGCGCACTTGCGGCGCCTTCACCATGTCGGCGTCGGTCAGGTTCACCACCACGTTCATGAGGCGCGGCTCGAAACGGCGCAGCGTGTCGGCAATGCCCTCGGTGAGTTGCTTGCGCCCTTCCGCACTCGAGAAGGACAGCCCCGACGAATCCGGAAGACCGTATTGATGCACCGAGTGGTGTACCTCGGGATGGAGCGACGAGGTCGCGACCATGGTGCGTCGAGTGTTCAGCAGCCATTCGACGTCGCGCTGCACCGCGCTACGAAACTCTGCGGTTGACGATTCGCGCGTAGCCGGTCGATCCGTCGACTCTCGCGGCTCCTCGTCCGTGAGCCGATCAAGCAACGAGGGCTGCACCGCGCGATCAAGTTCTGTTTTGGCCATGGCTCAGCGACGCGCTGTCAGTTCGTCTGCAACGCAAGCGCCTGCAACGGATCGAGGCGGCACACCCGGAGATACATCTGTTGGCGCTCGGTGCGGTCACCGTCGCTGCGATCGATCACGCGACACATCAATGCCAACGGCTGCGCCACCAGCGGCCCCGATTCCCACTGCTCGAGGCCTTTCTCGTTGATCGTTTCGATCAATCGCTGCAGAATCGGTCGCACGACCTTGTCGAGTCCGGCTTCGACCATGATGTACGCGATCTGCGTCTGTCGCACGAAGTATGCGCGCGGCGAACGCTCACGAGACAACTCTGCCACCAGCAGTTCGATGGCGCGATGCGGACGGCCCTGTTGCAGTTCACTCCGCGCCAGATCGAACGGGTCGTTGGCGAGGACGCGCGCGCTTGGTCGACGCCCCTTTGAGAGGCCGCCGTTGACCGCCGTCCGATTGTCGTGTTCGAGCGCTACCGCCGTCGTTTCGATCCCGTCGTCTGCGAGAACATCCGCGCCTTCGTCGGCGATGGGTTCTGCCCCCTCGGCCGCCGCGGGATCTGGGAGTAGCGCATCCTCCGCGAGCCATTTGCGCGTTTCGTCGTTCGCCGTGGGCGTATCGTCCATCAGGGTCATCTCCGGGAGCGTAGGCACGGCCGCGAGCAAGGCGCGCAGTTCGTGGCGAATCGCAGTGGCGATTGCATCGTAGCCGCCGCCTAAGTTTGCGCACGCGGTGGTCGAGTACCGCTGCAGATCGAGCCAGCCTCGCCCCTGCGGCGTCGCGAGCAAGGTCTCGCCCGCCTCCAGCAACTCGGACCACTTGCCATCCAGCAGCAGTCCTTTGAGCCGCGCACGAATCGCGGTCGGTGGTGCCTCGAGCAATTTGGGATCGAGCTCCGGCGCGTTTGTACGGAGTTCGCTCCACCGGTAGCCCCGCAGCAAATAGTACGGCGCGGGGTTCGTCGGATCCTCCTTCCGAAACCACTTGGCGACGACCGCCAAGCGCGCAGCTGCATCCGCGCGACTCACCGGCTCTGGCGTCAGGGGCGCGGACGGATCAAGGCCTGCACTGTCGACGGCCGACTCTTCGACGACCTCAATCGGATCGGGATCGCTCTCGAGCAACTGCGTGAGCAGCATGTTCGCGAATCGCTGCACTTCCTCGACCGCGCTGCGCATCGTCACGAGCGACGGGGCATCGCGCCCAAAACGAGCGTCCGCCTCCTTGTCGAGTGCAATCAGCGCGTCACGAACGGCCGCGAGATCCGCCAGCACAGCGCGAACGGCCACCTTGTTGAGTCCATCGATGGCCGCATCAACGACTTCTGGCAGCATTTTCCCGAGCTTGACCGCCTCTTTGCGCTGCTTGCCCTTGGCATCGTCGCGCTCAGCCTCCTTCTCCGACGGAATTGCGCGCGACGCCGAATAGTCCAGAAACGAGAACGCGGCCGAACCAAACGGCGTCATCCGAAACGGAATCGCCAGCTTGCTCCCGATCCACTCGAGTGGACCAGCGCGCAGTCCCGGATCGTCGTCTTCGAGCTCTGGATAGCAGGTGTCCCAGAAGCGCTCGAGGATGCCGTGGCACGCGAGCAGGCCCGTGGCAAAGCCGCCGTAGCCCTGCTTGTGCAAGAGGGCCTCGCTCAGCCAGGACGCAAGCTGCAGATCTTTGGTTTCTTTGCTGAGCAGCGGCGTGATGGACGCGATCACGCTCGACCAGTCGGCCAACTTTCGCACGCCAGCGTCGCCTGGGAGGACGAGCTCCTCGCGGCGCGCCTCCTTGATCGCGTCAATGCGCGCATCGTAGCGTAAATCGGCGCCCGACGGATTGTCTCCGGGGATGGGCACCAGTAGCGCGGCAACTAACTCCGTGTTCACGGGCATCAGACAAGACTCACGAGGCGGGGCGCAGGAACAGGAAATCGGCGGAAGACAATGCGACCAACCCGGAGGGCCTCACGGGCATGTTCCGCGATGTTACTCAGCCGACGCGAAGGTGAGTTCGCGCACATCAGCGAGACGAATCAACTGCTCATCGATGCGCAGCATCTTCTGACCAACCGGCGCGAACTCGCCACCGGGTAACTCTTCCCAGTCGGTCGCTCGCCCGAGTCGCAGTTCCATGTCCGCGTGGCGGGACACACACGGTGACAGTGCGGGCAGCAACACCTGGCCCAGCTCCATGTCCTTGACGCTGGCACCCGTTGCCGCGCGGGCGGACAGCCACTGGACATCGCGGAGCCGGGTTGGCGCTTCGACCACAACGGACGCAAGACTCGCGAACGGAATCCACAGATACCGCCCACCGGCCACGACTTCGAGGCGCGCCCCGACGCGCGGATCCGCATCTTCGACGGACGCGAACGGTGTGCCGTTGCACATCCCAGCGACTGGCGACGGCGCGGGCGTGGAGGGATAGTCGCCCGTGTCGAACATGTGCGTGCGCACGCGTTCGGCCTGCAGCGCCGCGCGATAGACCGATGCACCTGCCTCCGCCATTGGACCGGCAGAGGCGAGCACATCGAGTTGTTTGGCCGCGCGCTCGTACTGCCCGGCCAATGCCAACAGTTCGAACAAAAAGCTCCGCCGTTGGGCATCGGCCGGATGTTCCCGGAGCTCGATGCCCAACTGCGTAATCGCGTCGTCCAGCCGACCGCTGGCGAACAGCGCCCTCGCCGACGGCTTGGCAGACGTGGTCATTCGTTACGCCTTGACCGTGGTCAGATCCCACGTCGCGATGCCACCAACTTCCATGGCACCCGTCTCCGTGTTCTGCTTGTAGTACGTCACCGTGCACTTCGCGAACGCCAAGCTGATCGACTCGGTCGGCGAGTCGTCGCCGCCGCTCGAACCCGACCACTGAATGCTCTCGACCATCAAGTCTTCGAAGTCGTACTGCATAAACGTCTGCTGTAAGCCGGACGTCCCGGTCGCTTTCCGCATGACCAGCGCGCCTTTCTTCATGTGCTGACCCGCGCAGCAGTTCTGGAAAAGTGTCGGGCTTGAACCATCACTCTTCTTCATCACGTTGAAGCTGCTGATCGAGACTTTGCCCGCCGTCAGACCGCCGCCCTGTGAACCGACGGTCGTCGGATTCGAGGCACCCCAGCTGAAGCTGTAGATCTCCATCGGCGCATCGGCGAGGCCCTCAGGCTTCTTCACATCCGCTGTCGACTCGCCAACAACTTTCTCGAGGAAAAGGAACGTATCGAACGCCATCGAAATACTCCTGAATCAAAAGGTGACAAGTTTCGTTCACGGGGGGCACTACGTACAAACAACGACCTCGTACTACTTCGCGGCGGCGGGCAAGTCCGCGACCAAACGCATCGACACGCTCAGCTCATCGAGCTGGAAGTGGGGCTTCATGAACGCGACGGCACGGTATACGCCTGGCTTGCCCGGTACCTCGACGACGTCGATGCGCGCCTGGGACAACGGACGCTTCGCCTTGATCGACGCGGCGGAGGACTCTGGTGCGACGTAGTTCTGAATCCACTGATTGAGAAACGACTCCACATCACCGCGCGTCGCGTAGCCACCGATCTTGTCGCGCATCATCACCTTGAGATAGTGCGCAAAGCGTGACGTGGAGAAGATGTACGGCAGCTGCGCCGACAGGCGGGCGCTGGCGGACGCATTTGGATCGTCGTACACCTTGGCCTTCTGCGCCGACTGCACCGAGAAAAACGCCGCGTTGGGCGTCCCCTTCTGATGCACGAGGGGCGCGAAGCCGAGTTCCGCCATTTCCTTTTCACGGCGGTCGGTGATCTGCACCTCGGTCGGGCACTTCATCGCGATCTCGCCCGACTCCGTGCGGAAATTGTGCACCGGCAGCCCGTCCACGAGTCCGCCGCCTTCGACGCCGCGAATCGACGCGGTCCAGCCATAGAACGCGAACGCCTTGTTCACATTCGCGGCCAAGGTGTACGCCGCGTTGGCCCAGCAGTAGTGATCGTGGTTGGACCCGTCAACGCGCTCTTCATAGTTAAAGGCATCAATCGGCACCGTGGCGCTGCCGTAGGGCTCACGCACGAGCACGCGCGGCGCGGTCAGCGCGACATACCGCGAGTCTTCGGTGTTGCGGAACGCCTTGAACTTCGCGAACTCCGTGCTGTCGAAGATCTTGCCCAAATCGCGCGGGGTATCGAGGTCAGCCCACGATTCGAGATTCATCATCTCGTGCGACGCCGCCGTCATGAACGGCGCATGCGCCGCCGCCGCAACGTTGGAAATCTTTTCAAGCAGCTCGATGTCCTGACCGCTCTTGTCGAAGTAGTAGTCGCCGACGAGCGCGCCGAACGGTGTGCCACCAAACACGCCGTACTCCTCTTCGTATACCTTCTTGAACATCGCGCTCTGGTCGAACTCCGGCGCGCGTTGCAAGTCGCGCAGCAAGTCCTTTTTCGAGACGTTGAGCACTTTGATCTTGAGCATCGCGCTGGTCTCGCTCTGCTTGAGCAAGTACTGCAAGCCGCGCCACGACCCTTCGAGCTTCTGGAAGTCGGGATGATGCAGAATCTCGTTCAGCTGCAGCGACAACAAATGATCGATCTGCGCGATACGCGCATTGATCATCGACTCGGTGTCACGGTTGATCGTGATCGCGCCTTCCAGCACTTCGGAGACGAAACGCTTGACGAGATCCTTTCCCTTGCCCTTCGATTCGGCGTCCTTGCCCATGCGTCCCTGCTCGACGATCTGATCGAGCAGCGAGAGTTCCGCATCGGTCGTGACGGCGGCTTGTGCGCCGGCTGCCTGCGTTTCGGCCATGATTAGCTCTCCAGGCCGAGTTCAGACTTGAGCTTCGCCATCTTGTCGCTATCGCCGAGCGTTTGCTGCAGGACTTCATCCAGCTTTTCGTTCGTCTGCAGGTTGGCCCGCAGATTTGACAGCTCGGTGCGCAGCTCGAGCAACTCGCGCAACGGCTTCACCTGACGCGCGACCGCATCGGGCGAGAAGTCGTCCATGCTGCGGAAGTTGAGCTCGATACCAAGCTTCGGCGCATCGGCATCTTCACTCAGCTTGTTCTCGACGGAGAACTGCAAACGCGGCTTCATGCTGGCCACGGTTTCATCGAAATTGTCCGGCGTGATCTCAATGAACTTGCGGTCCTTGAGACGCTCCAACGGCTCCGCTGGGTTTCCACTGAAATCGCCGAGTACGCCCATGAGAAATGGAAGTTCCTTCATCTCGATCGCACCACCAGTCTCCACTTCGTACGAGATCTGGATGCGGGGAGGGCGTACGCGTTCGAGCTTCTTTTGCGTACTATCGGCCATGGACGTGCTCCGGCGTGTATGGGCAGGGATAATGCAGTGACTGGGCTGTTGCGGCTGCAAAGAGTCCTTCCGCGGAGCGCACTTGTCAAGAACTTCGCACGCAACCGTGACCGCGACGCGTCACGCTGTGACGAAAACATGAGTGCGGGACGAACCGACGCGCGCGACCGCGCGTGCGGCGCGCTCGATGTCGCTGCGCCCCTCACCGCCGCGACCGCCACCGCGTAGGTTACGCGGATGCGTCAATTGCAGCCGGTCCTCTGGACGAAAGGCGTCCTGCTCACGCCCCAGCATTTGCAGGCGCAGAATCGCCAACACGAAGAATCGCTCGCCTTTCAGGTCGGCGCCCTCACGTTTTGTCCGTGGGGGATCGCGCGGCTCGCGTTCGATCACGACGCGCTTGCGGGGGGATCGCTCGTCGTCACCGCGCTCTCGGGTCGCTTCGCGGATGGTCTGCTGTTCGATGCGCCGCAATCTGGCGCGACGCCATCACCGCGCGTCATCGCCGATGCGTTTGCTCCCGATCAACGGACGATGCTTGCCTATATCGCCGTCCCCGAATATCGGCCCGGGGCGCGGAACGTGGTGCGCGCGGGCGACCATGCGGTGGCGCGCTGGCAAGCGGATGAGCAGCTCGTACGGGATGAAACAACGGGGTTGGCCGAACGACCCATTCAAGTCGCGCCGCCTAGCTTGCGCCTGCTGTTGGAAGGCGAGAGCACGGAAGGCTTCACCGTGATGCCGATTGCGCGATTGCTCCGTGCGACGTCGGGCGAATTTTCCTTCGATCGCAGCTTCGTCCCGCCGTTGCTCGACCTCGAAGCCAGTGAGACGCTGATGGGGCTCGCCAAGCGGCTCGTCGAACGGCTGTCGGCCAAGAGTGCGACGCTCGCCGGTAGTCGTCGGCAGCGCAACCAAGGACTCGCCGACTTCTCCGTCGCCGATGTCGGCAGTTTCTGGCTGCTCTACACGCTAAACACGCACTTCCCGGCCATTCGCCATCTGCACGAAGTACGGCGCGGCCACCCGTCGCAGCTCTGGGAAGCGATGCTCGCGCTCGTCGGTGGATTGTCCACGTTTGCCGCAGGAGCGGATGCGCGCTTGCTCCCGTCCTACGATCATCTTCGACTGGGCGAAGGGTTCGCCGAACTCGAACGGCGTCTGTATGAGCTCCTCGATGGCGCGGTCGTCGACGCGGCGATCGCCTTGCCGCTCAAGGCGGTGCGGCCCACCCTCCACGCCGTCGCGATCGAGCAGGTGAAGTGGTTTCAGGCGCCGCAGTGGTTTCTCGCGGTCTACGCTCCTCTTCGGCAACAGGATTTGATTCCGAAGGTGCTGCAGGGGTGTAAAGTCGGCTCCGCGGACGTCGTCGACACCCTGATCCGACAGGCGCTACCGGGGCTCGAACTCGCGCACGTGTCCGCGCCCCCACCAGCGGTGCCGGTCAAGCTCGACTTCCAGTATTTCGCCGTCCGCAAGACGGGGAGTGCGTGGGACGCAATCGAACGCGCCCGCAATCTCGCCGTGTACGTGCCCGCCGAGTTGGTGGACGCGCGGTTTGAACTGGTGATCGTGCTTCGCTAGTCCTTCAGTACGGCGCAGAACTACTTAGCGACGGCCTTCTCGACGTCTGCCTCAACTTTGTCGGCATTGGCCTTTCCTGCATCGGCTTTCCCTTTCGCCCCCTTGAGATTGGGCTTGTCGAGCTTCGGGGCTGTTGGCTTGTCGATCGCGTTGACCGTTGGCTTTTGCAGCAGGAGCACGACGACCAGTAGGATCGCCAGCAGGGCGACCACGTTCAGGATGATGAGCAGCGGTAACGGAATGCTGCGCTTGGGCGTCTTCGCGGCGTCCTTGGCCGCTGCCGGAGCCGCCGCGACGGGCACGGCGGGGAGCGCCGACCGTCCGATCATGCGGGTAAACGGACTGTCGCCCGCTGGCGCGCCGCCGGTCGCGGCGCCACCCTGCGCCGAAAGCGCGACCGTGTTGTGTCCGGGGAACATCGGTGGCGGAATGATCGACGGACCGCCGCCGGACGCGCCAGCAAACGCCGAGGGTAGCACGCCGGACACGGTCGATAGTTCGGGGGATGGTGTGAGCGGTGTGCTGAGTGGCGTTGCGCGCGGCGGCGGCGGCGGACTGGCCCAGGCGATTCCGCCACTGGGCGGCAGAGTGCCGCCGCCCGCGAGTGGGGAGGGTGTCGCCATCGGCGATTGCACACCGTCAAATTGTGATAGTTCGGATGGGAACTGACGCGGTTCAGCAGGCGGATAGGCCGGCGGCGCCTGGCGAGGTGGCGCTGTTGGCGGGTAGATCGGTGCAGGTATCGCTGCGGGCGCAAACGGCGACGGAGTAGACGCCTTGGCGTCGGGGAGCGACTGGCGACCGAAAATCTCGGTGAACCCACCGACTGGCGCGGGCGCGGCTGCCGACGCCACTGGTAACGACGTGACGGGTAACGGCGTGACCGGTCGTGCGACGAATGGCGTCGGCGCAGGTGCAACAGGCGATGGCGTTGACGCGGCGGCATTGGCGGATGGCGGGGCCTGCCGCGAGAACAGTTGCGTGAACTCACCCGCCGATGGCGCTGGACTCGGCGCCGGTGCAGGCGGCGGCGCGAACGAGGAGACGTCGGGGCGCTGCAGCGGCTCGGTAAACGCGAGCGACGCGGAGCCCGGCACGGGCACCAGTGGCGGCGCGGTCGGCGTGATCGGCGGCGCGGGAACGAGCGACGACAACGAGATCGGGATCGGAATGACCGGGATCGGCTTCGAGACTGGTGCGACTGGTGCGACCGGTGCGGTGGCCGCCGGAAACGGGGTGTCCGCAGGCGTGGACGATGGCGAACCTGCCGATGGCGTTCGCTGGGGCGCGGCGAACGCGGCCGTAAATCCCATCGGGAGTGCATCCACACGATCTGGCGCCGGTGCCGGCGTGGCGGCTGTCGGCGCGGCGGATGCCGGCGTGGCGGGTGTCGGCGGTATTGGCGCGGCGGTCAGCGTACTGACCGACGCCGGCTGCACGACAGGCGTCGGCACGACAGGCGTCGGCACGACAGGCGTCGGCGTGGGTGTGGGTGTGGGTGTGGGTGTGGGTGTGGGCGCCGACGCCGGCGACGGAAAGGGCGTCGGCAACGTGTCCACGCGCGGGGAACCGGCGCTGATCGTTGCACCGGGCGGGAGGACCGACTGCAACCATGAGGGAAAGCCCGTCAGCCCTGGGATGAACTCCGTGACGATCGCGAACCCGGAGGGAACGGTCGCGGTCTCCAGCACGCGGTTCCGGTCCTGGCCCGTCAGGAGCGCGAGCTGTCCACGTAAGTGATCGACTTCATCGGGTCCGGCCGCATCGGCGAGGTGCACCAGCACCACGCGACCGGTCGCGAGTTCCTGCGCGTTGTGTGAGCGAATTCCGTCTTCCACGGCAACGCACTTGAGCAGCCGGTACCGGGTGTTGAAATCGTCCATCGATGTCCCGACTCAAGAAGTGTTGCGCGTCATCGCCGAAAGAATCGCGATCGCCGGACCGCGGATATACCTTCTAATTGTTCACGCGCTCGATGGTGCGCGCAATGCGCAGCGCGCAATGCGTCGCACGAAATCCTTGGCCGCGACCTACCCTCCCGCATGCGTCCGTTCCGTCACCTGCTCCGTCACCTGGGCTCTGCGTCATGCGCCTGACCTCGATTCCGTCGCGCCGTGTCGTCTGGGAGGACGGCATGCACCTGACGCCACAGCACTTTCAGGCGCAGCGACGCTACCAGGAAGATCAGGCAACTCGCACCATCGACCTGCTCTTCCCGTTCGCCTACGGGCTCTCGGCGTTGGCGATGGACGCTGAAGCGCTGCTGAACGGGACGCTGGCGCTGATCTCCGCGCGTGGTGTGCTCCCCGATGGTTCGGCGTTCGACGCGCCCGATGCGGATGCCGCGCCAGCGCCGGTTGCGCTTGCTGCACGCTTTTCGCCAACACGCGACGCACACCTTGTGCACCTCTCGCTGCCGCGCTGGCGCAGCGACGCGGCCAACGTCACCGAAAGCGACGCGCCGTTTGCCGCCGACGGCGCGCCCACGACGCGCTATCGCGTGGTCGAGGCGGTGCTCACCGACGAATCGACCGGCACCGATCCGCTCAAGGTGCGCTTTGCGGCGCGCGCCTTGCACTTTCTGCTCGATGAGGAAGTCACGGACGACGTGATTTCGATGCCCGTCGCGCGTGTGCGTCGCGATGGACGTGGTCAGTTCATGCTCGATGTCGAATACATCCCGCCAACGTTGCAGCTCGCCGCCAGCGAGCGCCTGCTCGACGTGCTGCGTCGCACCGTGTCGCTGCTCGAAGCGAAAGGTGGTGCATTGGCGGCGACATTGACCAACGCGCCAAGTGGTGCCGTCGGCGGTGCGGCGGCATACGTCGGCAATGAGCTCGCCACGCGCTGGCTGCTGCACGCCGTGCGCTCTGCCGACGCCCCGCTGCGTCATCTGCTCCTCACGCGACGCGCGCACCCGGAACGCCTGTATCTCGAGATGTCGCGCCTGGCCGGTGCGCTCTGCACGTTTGCGATCAGCACGCAGCCACGCGACTTGCCGGTCTACGACCACGACCGACTCACCGAGTGCTTCGATGCCCTCGATGCGCAGCTTCGCGCACAACTCGACGTCGTCATTTCTGCGCGCGCCGTTATCGTGCCGCTGTCGCGCGTCACCGAAGTGTTGCACGCGGCCGCGCTCACCGATCCCCGCTGCTACGAGCCGGGCGCGCGCTGGTTTCTCGGCGTGCGCGCCGATGTCGGCAAGGCTGATCTCGTCGATCGCGTGCAACGGCTGACCAAAACGTGTGCGTCGAAGTTCGTGCTCGAGCTCGTGCGTCGCGCCTACAATGGCCTCGTCACCGAGCATCTCCCGTCCCCTCCCGCAGGCATTGCTCCCAAGCCCGATCTCGCGTACTTCGAGCTGACGATGGACGGACCGTGTGCCGTGTCGCTCGCGGAGTTTCGCGAGATCGGCGTGTACGTACCGGATGCGCTCCCGGACGCGTACCTCGAACTCGCCGTGCTCGTCCCGTAAGTCGTCCGCCCTCCTTCCGTAATTCCTCCGCTCAAGGCCAGCGATGAGTGCGTCCACAGGTTCCTCGCGAGGGCGTCTCTCGAACGCCTTGCAGGAAAGTCTCGTTGCGGTCGTGCGATTGCGCGCCGACCGACAGCCCATCACCGACGCCGCGTACTTTCGCGCGCAGCTCACCCAGTTGCTCGGGCGTGCCGAACAGGAAGCGCTGGCCATGGGGATGTCGGCGGCCGACGCGAAGCTGGCACTGTTCGCCGTCGTCGCCTTTCTCGACGAATCGGTACTCAACCTGCGCATCCCCGCCCTCGCGGATTGGGCGCGGCGTCCGCTGCAGGACGAACTGTTTGGCGGCCACATGGGCGGCGAATGGTTCTTCCAACACATCGAGCAGCTGCTCGCGCGCCCTGATTCCGCCGACTTGGCCGAGCTGCTCGATGTCCACGAACTCTGCTTGCTGCTCGGCTTCCGCGGCAAATACGGCGCAGGCGATCGGGGCGAACTCCCCGCCATCACCGCGCGCGTCGCCGAACGACTGACGCGACTGCGCGGGCCGCTCAAAGACCTGGCGCCCGCGTGGCAACCGCCGGCCGACCAGGTCGACACGAAAGACCCGTGGATGCGACGCCTGACGATCGGCGCCATCGCGAGCGTGGTCGTCGTCGTCGCCCTCTGGGGCGTCTACGCGTTCTCGCTCAGCGGCGCCCGCACCGACATCCGATCGATCGCGGCCAGCATGGGCGCGCCGGCTTCCGCTCGCTAAGCGACCCCCCCATGGCCCCCAAGAAGTCATTCGTCCGCTGGCTGATTGCCGCCGCGGTCCTGCTGTTTTTCATCGTCGCGATGTTGCTGCTCGATCGCACGCTGACGCTCGAACCGCTGATGCAGTGGGCGTTGCGCATCAGCTTTGTGCTCCTCGGTCTGATCGCCGCCGCGGCGATCGTGTGGTTTCTCCGACCGATGGAAACGGAGCCTGGACGAGATCCTGGCGACGATGTCCTCCTGACGCTGGGCGGTGCGAGCGCTCGATTGCCGAAGCGTCGCTTTGGGAGTCGTCCGATCGTCGTCGTGCTTGGTCCGGAAGGGAGCGCCAAGACGTCGCTCATCGCTCGCTCGGGCGGCGATCCGGAAATGCTGGCTGGCGATCCGACCGGCGGCCCGACCGACACGCCGCCGCCGACCAAAACGGCGAATGTCTGGCTGATGCAGCAAGCGGTGCTGGCCGAACTTACGAGCTCGCTGTTGACGGATGCGCCGCGGTTTGGACGGGTGATTCGTGCGCTGCGGGCGCCACGACTCGCGGCGTTGAGCGGCAAGAATGAGGGCGCGCCGCGTGCCGCCGTCATCTGCGTGCCCTGCGACCTGTTTTACGCCGGCGGTAATGGCGAACAGCTCGCCGCACTCGGGCAAACGTTGCGGCAACGACTGGCGGAAACGTCGCGGACGCTCGGACTCGCGCTCCCCGTGTACGTCGTCTTCACGCGTATGGACCGGCTGCCATACTTTGCGGAATGGGCTGGTGTCTTCACGAAAGACGAATTGCGGACGCCACTTGGCGCGACGCTGTCGTTCGACAGCGCTTCGGACACAGGGAGCTACGCGGAACGCCTGACGCCGCGGGTCGATCGCGCCTACAAGGACATTCTCGATACGATATCGCTGCGCCGCGTAGAGTTGTTGAATCGCGATTCGGTGCTCGATCGGCGCTACGGCGCGTACGAGTTTCCGCGAGAAATGCGCAAGTTGTTACCGTCCATTTCGGCGTTCCTCATTGAGCTCTGTCGTCCGACGCAGCTCGGTTCGAGCCCGCTCCTGCGCGGGTTCTACTTCGTCGGCGCGCGCGCGGTGCTGGTGAGCGATGTCGCCACTGAGCAGAAGGCGAGTGCCGCCGCATCGGTGCCGTCGGCGTCGCAAGCCACGCAACTCTTTCGCGAGCTCAGGGTCACCGCGCCGGCACCAGTCGCGTCCGGGCCCGCGCAGACGCGCAAAGTGCCGGAGTGGGTGTTTCTCGATCGCTTCTTCCGCGATGTGGTGCTGGCCGACCCGGCGGCCAATTCGATTGCGCGCGGTGGTGTGCGCGTGCAGCGGACACGCCGTGCAGTCTTTGCTGGCGCGATCGCCGCCAGTGTCTTGCTCGCGCTCGGCATCACCGTCTCGTGGTTCGGCAATCGCGGGCTCAGCGATCGTATTGCACGCGCCGCATCCGATGTCGCGGCGGTGCAGCCGCGCGAGCCGGGCAATGTTTCCTTCCCGCAGGAGCAGTCGTTGCGCCGACTGGAAACGCTGCGCGCCTTGCTCGACACGGTGCGCACGTACGAAAAAGATGGCGCACCTTGGCGACTGCGTTTCGGACTGTGGGATGGACAGGCGCTCCTTGGTTCGGCGCGCCCCGTGTGGGACACGGGCTTTCGCAATCAGCTGTACACGGTCAGCTGGAACGCACTGTCCGACTCGTTGCGTCGACTGCCGGATACGCCGAGTGCGAGCGACGACTACGGGAAGACCTACAGCTGGCTCAAGAGTTATCTGATCACCACCACGCACAACGACAGCAGCACCGCCGACTTCTTGTCTCCCGTGTTGCTCGCCAGCGCGCAGGGCGTGCAAAAGGTGGATTCTGCGAATCTCGACCTGGCGCGTCGACAGTTTGATTTTTTTGCGACCGACTTGCCGACCTACAATCCGTTTCCGAAGCAACCGGAACCTCGCACGCTGAGCAGAGCGCGGTTGTTCCTCTCGCGCTTCACCGGTGGCGACCAGTTCTACTTCAACATGCTCGCGTCGGTGAACAAGGTGGTGCCGCCGGACACCATTCCTCAGGTGCCGGGGCTTTTGACCGATGCCGTGACAATCGTGCCGGGTGCGTTTACGGCCGTTGGTGCCGACTCGATGAAGGTCGCCTTTCAGAAGCCGCTGCCGGCAGATGCGAGCTGGGTGCTCGGCGATGCGACCGACTCGAAGCTGGTGGACCGCGACGCCATCGTGCAGGGACTGAAGCCGCGCTATCACGACGACTATGTGAAGACATGGCGTTCCGTGGTCGCGGGTGCCAACGTGGCCAAGCCGGCAAGTCTGGCCGACGCCGCCGTCAAGCTCGACAAGTTCGCGGCACCGACGTCGCCGATTCTTGATCTCTTACGTGCGGTTGCCGTGCAGACCGGCATCGATTCGTCGATGAACATCGCGTTCCAGCCAGTGCACGCCGTGACGCCGCCGACGACACCCAAGAGCAAACTGATTTCGGACAAGAACAAGCCGTACATGGAGGGACTCGCGTCGCTGCAAGGCTCGCTGCGTCAGGTGGGGGCACCGCCGGCCGCGACGGATTCGGAAGCCGTCAAGCAGTATGTCGAAGCGGCAAAGACGGCGGGCGGTGATGTGAAGAAGGCGCGCGACACGGAGAAGGTGTTGAGCCAGAGCTTTGAACTCGGCGCGGGCTCACCGTTCATCGCGTCCGTCGAAAAGCTGTTGCTAGATCCGATTGTTGGCGCCGAAGCGATGCTCACCGCGGCCTCCGGCATGAAGCCCCAGGCGAAACGTGCGGTGGTGGTGGCGGCGGCACCGGCGCCTGCAGCGGCGAGTGGTGGTGGTGGTGGTGGCGGGCCAAGCATCTCGGACAAGCTCAACGCGCGCGGCGCGAGTCTGTGCAGCACGATGAATACGATGCTCGCCAAGTTCCCGTTTTCGCCCGATGCACCGAACGACGCCGTGTTGGGCGAAGTGGTGTCGCTGCTCGCGCCGGGCACCGGTCAGCTCTGGACGTTTCAGAAAGAAGGGCTGAGCGAGTTCCTCGAGAAGCAGGGCGGTAAGTGGGTTGCGAAACCAGTCGGTAAGGTCGCGCTGTCCGAGAGCTTCGTGAACTTTTTCAATCGCGCGGCGCGGGTATCCGAGTTGCTCTTCCCGCGGGGCGCGGCGTCGCCGCAGATCAACTGGGACGCGAGCGGTATCGTGTCGGATGCGACACCTAACCTCGTGCTCAAGTTTGGCGACAAGGTGGCGAGCTTCGACAAGCGGACGCCGCGCAACGTCGTCACCTGGCCCAACGAATCGGGGCGCAACGCGCAGCTCGAAGCGACGTTCAAGAAGAACAAGCCGCAGACGGTTGCGACGGTGGACAAGAGCGACTGGGCGCTGTTCCGACTCGTTGCGCAGGCCGCGAAGTTCGATGGAACGGGACTTGTGACGTGGAATGCGACTGGACGTGACGCGATCCCAGTCGCAGTACAGTTCGACCTGCGCGACGGCACGGAGCCGGTGCTCAAGCGTGGATGGTTAGGCGGGCAGTTGGCCTGTGTCGCGCAGGTGACGCAGTAGTCGCGGCGGTCGGTACGGAACGCGCCGCGACGCGGATGCTTCGTATGGGCGCTATGGCGTGAACGTCACGATGAGGATGTAGTCGCCGTAGTCGCCCGCTTCAAAACTTGTGGGTCGCAACCGCAGCACGCTCCCGCTCGGGTCAACGCAGTTCGTGAAGGTGACACGGGCGTTTCGGTTGTTGGGATCGATGTTGTTGTTCGAGCCGACCAGAGTGTTGCCGGCGGCATTGTAGACGTTGAGAAAGGGATCCTGCATCGATCCTGTTGTACCGCTGACGCGCATTTCAATCGTGCAAGCGCGGCCTGGCGCGAAAATAGTGAAGTCGTCGTAGCGCCGCGTTCCGTTGACCGGGTCGACGCAGCTGTTGGCCGTCAACCGCTGCGTCGCAGTCACGGCGCCAATGATCGCGACCCCGCGACAGCCGTCGACATCGTCTGCGACGGCGCTCGCATCCATCGCGAAATTACCGGTGACCGCGTTGGCACCGGTGACGCCGTACAGCCACGTCCCTGCGGGTACCAGGAAGTAGCCACCCGCGGTGCCTCCGGCGCTGGTGTAGCTGAGCGCCGACCCGCTGGTATCTGCGGTGACCAGTACGCCTGCGCCGTTGTACGTGGCGTTCACTTGCCAGAGCACCGTCCGCTGCACGTTGCTCGCGATGCGGGAATACGTCGCGCGCGCGCCGCTGGCGCGGATGCAATCGTTGAGCGAGAGCGTGCTGGCGGTGTTTGAAATCGGAAATGTACGGTTGACGATTTGGCACGGCACGATGGCCGATTTGACAACCACTTCGGACGTGGCGATGAGCGAGTTGGTGGCGTAGCCCAACCCGGATCCCGTCGCGGTGACCTGAATGGTTGCCGGTCCGGGCGCGATCGCCGTCACGACACCGGTCGACGACACCGATGCGGTGTTAGGTGCCGTCGACGTGTACGCATACGTGACCGCGACTACGGCGCTGGCTGGATTCGCGTTCGTGACGAGCTGTGTCGTCTGGCCGACGGTCAGCGACGAGCTCGATGGCGAGATCGTGATCGGGCCGAGCAGTGCCGGCGTGGAGGCCGACACCGAGACCGCAAGCGTCGCAGTGAGCGAGTTGCTGGCGAAGCCGGTGCCGCTACCGCTGGCCACGATGGTGATCGTGCTGCTCCCCGGCGCCACGCCTGCAATCAGTCCGGTTGCGCTCACCGTAGCCGCCGCCGAGTTGCTCGACGCGTAGCTGTAGGTCACGACGACTGCGGCACTGGCTGGATTCGGGTTTCGCGAGGGCGTCGTGCTCTGACCCACCGCGATCGTCAGCGGCGATGGGACGACGGTGAACGGCCCAGTCAGAGCCGGGGGGAGTGCTATCACCGTCACCGGCACTTGCACGGTGGCGCTTGCGGCGGCGAACGATGCGCTCGTTGGCGACGCGGCCGTCACGGTAATGACGGCCGTGCCCGCGGCGATCGCCGTCACTAGGCCGCTCGCCGACACGGTCGCAACACTCGGCGCCGTGCTGCCATACGTGGTGCTGGCAGACGGCGCACCGATCGGTTGCGTGACGGTGGCGGAGAGCTGTGCGGTCTGCGCCGTGATCAGTGAGAGCGAAGTGGGCAGCACCGTGACCGCGGTGACTCCTGGCTGGGTCGCGGTGACCGTGGCGCTCAAGCTCACCGTCAGCACGCTCGTGGTGTAGCCGGTGCCGCTCCCGGTAGCCGTGACCGCGACCTTCGCCGAACCCGCACCGATGGCCGTCACGACGCCACTGGCGGAGACGGTGATCACAGCCGGATCGCTGGTGCTATACGTGTAGACGGGCGTCACGCTGGCCGCCGCCGGTTGCGCACTCGGCGCGAGGGGGACGGTCTGCCCCACGGACATGCTGAGTGAGGTTGGCGAGACGGTGAACCCGGTCAGTGCGGGCGGAAGCGCGGTGACCGCCACCTGCGCCGACGCCTGTTGCCCACCGCTCGTGAGGGCGGTGATGGTGACGTTGCCTGCGCTCACGGCGACGACGCGACAGGCGCTTGCAATGATGCTTGTCGTCGCGACCGCTGCCTGCGAGGAGGTGCACGCAACGAGCGTCGGGGTGGGACTACCGCCAGTGATCTGCACACTGAACGTGCCCGGTTCACCGACGTTGAGCGTTAAGGCAGTCGGCGTCAGCGTGACCACCACCGGCGGCGGCGCCACGACATTGATCGACACGTTGGCACTGAGCGTGGCTGCCTTCGTGCCCGTGCCCGACCCGCTTGCCGATACCGAGATCACTGCCGATCCTGGCGCGATCGCGGTGACCAGCCCGGCTGGCGAGACGCTCGCCGTCGCGGGGGCGCTCGACGTGTAGGCGTAACTCACGCTGACCGCGGAGGACGCGGTCGTCAGCGACGGCGCAAGTTGGACGGTTTGCCCGACCGTCGGCGACGCAGAGGCCGGGGCCACCGACAGGTTACTGATCGCATCGGGCGTGGTCGGCGTCGGACAGACGATGCCGCCGCACGAACCGCCGTCGCCGCCGCCGCCGCTACACGACGCGATCGCGACTGCCGCGACCGTGATCGTCACCATACGCCAGACCGATTGCATTGCCTCTCCAGATCGTCCGAGTACACGGCGCGGCCGACGTGGCCTGACCGCAGCGGTGCAACGCTGCGTGATCAGCGAAGCCTCCGTCGTGCGCAAAGCATCCCCGTCACGCCACGCCCTGTCAAGCGAGCCGACCGCTGCGACGGCACGCGTGCGTGCGTGCATCCCGCCGCCCTTTCGATTCATCTGGACCGACGGTAACGTCTGTCGCTCTTGGCGTTCGCTCACCGAGCCACTCCGTTCCGCCTCGCCCTTCGTGGTCACCGAACTCTTTGCCAGCGGTGCCAACTCGTCCGCCGACTTGCTCCTGGCTCGTCTCCGGCAGGCGACCGCGGGCGCGTACGACATCGACGGGGAGTTAGGCCGCGGCGGGATGGCCGTCGTGTACGGCGGCACCGATCGCAAACTTGAACGTCGCGTGGCGCTCAAGGTTATGGACCCGCGCCTCAGTCTCACGCAGGGAATGGCCGCGCGATTCCTGCAGGAAGCGCGCATCGCGGCTCGGTTGCAGCATCCAAACATCATCGTGGTGCACGACGTCACGCAGAGCGACGACATCATTTTTTTCGTGATGAGTCTCATCGACGGCGTGGCGGTCGATGAGCTGTGCCGACAAGCCGAACCAATTCCGATCGAGCAGGCGCGCTGGATCCTGCTGCAAGCCTCGCGGGCGCTGGCCTACGCTCACAGCGAAGGGATTGTCCATCGAGACATCAAGCCGGCCAACATTTTGGTCAACCTGAAGGGCGAGATCATTCTCACCGACTTCGGAATTGCCAAAGCGCTCGGCGCCGAAGGTTTGACCCGATCCGGCACGCAGATCGGCACGCCGATGTACATGAGTCCCGAGCAATTCTCGAACGAGCCGGTGGGCCCGGCGTCCGATCAGTACGCGCTCGGCGTGACCGCGTACCAGCTGATTGCCGGTCGGCCGCCATTCTCGGGTGACTTGTATCAGCTGATCGCGTCGCACGGCGCCCGCCTGCCAACGCCACTACGCGAACTGCGCCCGGACTGTCCGCCATTTCTGGCGAACGCGATCATGCGCATGCTGGAGAAATCCGCGGCCGACCGGTGGCCGTCGCTGGACGACGTGCAGGACGTCTTCGGCGCCAACCTGCCGGTGGATGGCGGCTCGACGCGAAAAAAGCTCGCCGAAACCGTTCGTGCGCTTCGGAAGGCGCGCGTGGGTTCGGATGTCCCGACGCCCAACTTCACGCCGGCGACGCCGATCAACACGACGTCGCCGGACTCGTATCTGATCAGCATCTCGCCGCCAAGCGCCAGCGTTTTTGTGGGGGGCTCGCTGGACCTTCGTGCGACGGTGGCACTCGACACCGGACAGTCGCTGCCCGGCGCCGTCGTGGCGTGGTCCACCAGCGATGCGTCGGTGCTCTCGGTACAACCGAACGGCACGTTGCTGGGACTCGCACCGGGCACCGCACTCGTTCGCGCAACGATTCACGGCACGTTTACGGAATCCACTATTCGGGTGGACGCAGCGCCCATTGCCCGGCTGTCGCTGACGACACCCGGGATCACGCTCCGAGTCGGTGACATCGTTCGGCCGTCGGTGCAGGCGCTCGACGTGAACGGCGGCGTGCGCACCGATGTGGCCCTCAGCTGGATCAGTCGCGCGCCTGGCGTCGCGGATCTCGACGCACCGGGTACGATTCGGGCAATCGCGCCCGGGCTCACGGTGGTCGATGTGTCCGTCGGCGCCGTGCGACGTTCGATCGACGTGACCGTGCTGCGGCGACCGGTCGCGATGATTCGTCTGCGCACCAACACGCGAGCGATGGAGCTTGGCACCGCCAGCCGTTTGAGCGTCGAAGCCTTCGATGATCGCGGCACGGTAATCGAGTCGCCGCCGGTGCGTTGGACGTCGAGCGCGCCGACGGTCATCCATGTCGATTCGGCGGGTACCGTACTCGCCATCGGAGCCGGTCTGGCGCGCATTTCGGCAGCGGTCGACGAAGCCACGGACTCGATCGAGTTGCAGGCGCTCGAATCACCGATTGGAGCGATCGCCCTCTCGCTCGCCTCCCCGCTCGTCACCGTCGGCGACGACGTGGCGATCCTGTTACGCGTGAAGGCAACGGACGGGTCATCGCGCTCCCACGCCGGCGTTCGCGTGTGGAGCAGCGCTCCCGAAATCGCCGAGGTCGATCTCGACCGGCTCGTGGTCAGGACGCACGCCGTCGGCACGGCTCGGATTCACGCCGCCCGCAGCGACGCACCAAATGCCGCAGCAGCGCCCGCTACAGACGCTACGACCGGAAGCACGGTCGCCGAGGCAGTGGCAATCCTCGAAGTTCGCGCGGCGGCCGCGGCGCGTCTGGAAGTGTTTCCGCTCACGCTCGATCTCGAACTTGGCGCGGTCGCGGCGGTCAATGTGCGAGCCGTCGACGAGCGTGGTCGGACGGTTCCGGATGGTGGGTCCGCATGGGAATCATCGTCGCCCGAGACGGCCAGCGTCGATGCCGCTGGTGTGGTGCGCGCGTTGGCACCGGGCAACGGCGTGCTGCGCGTCACGCAACGGATGACCAGCGTCCTTCAGACGGATGCACGACTTGATGCGACCGTACCGTTTCGCGTGCGGCGGGCGAGCGTTGCGCGGCTATCGATCAGCGCCGAACGAAGCATGCTCGCGGTAGGCGATGCGATCCCGCTTCGCGTGAGCGTTTGGGACGCGAACGGCCTCGAAATGGCCGATGCGGTGCCGATCTGGCGCTCGACCGACGGCGTGGTTGCTCGCGTCGAAGGAAGCGGACGGCTCCTGGCCTTGGCCGCTGGCCGCGCGACGATCATTGCCGAAATCGGTGACAAGAGCGCCCAGCTTGCCATACTCGTTGCTCCATCGCCAGTGGAGCACTTGGCGATTGTACTTGACCGAACCACGGCAGTCGTTGGTGACTCGCTGCGCGTTGGCCTGGATGCGACTGATCGCAATGGACAGCAGGTAGACCCGCGCGTGCGATGGAGCGTCGAGCCGCCAGAATCGGCGTCGATCACGTCTGATGGAGTGGTGTTCGTGCTGCAGCCCGGAAGGATCACGGTGCGCGCCACGCTCGCGCCACCGGCAGACGACATCGGACTGACCGGCGCTATTGAGGCGCTTACGGCGACCGCCGTTGTCCAGAGCATCGAAGCACGCGCCATCTCCGTGCGCTTCCTTGAGCCGGAGCCCGTGCTGACGTTGGGTACAACGCGCAAGCTCACAGTCGAAGTGCTGGCGCCAGGTAATCGTGCGCTCGCCATCACCGACGTCGAGTTTGTGAGCGGAAACGATGCTATCGTTCGGATACAGACGGATGGTACGCTCGAGGCAGTCGGTGTTGGGAGCACACTTGTCGAGGCACGACTGGACGGCGTACGTGCGGCGACGAACGTCCGCGTACACGCGCTTGGGGCTGCCACTCGGCCTGCGCCGAACCGTCAGCGCGTGGCCATCGGCGCGGCGGTAGTGCTGCTCGCTGTGGTAGGCGCGGTCGTTGCCACCAGAGGCTCCGCGCCGCTTCCATCGCCTTCGCCAAGTACTCCGCTGTCTGCTACACCTTCGGCCGTGCGCCCAACCGATCCGTCAGGCGTGGTCGGTGCAACGCGCGAATTATCACCAGACAACACCGGCAAGGATTCCACCGAACTCGAGCGCAGTGTGTCTGCTGCAGGAACACCTGGAGGTACCGTCGCGCCACAGCAAAAGGCCACGACCTCGCCGTCGCTCGCTGCCACGAGTCGTGGCGAGCGACAAGTGTCAACCCTAGCAACCGGCGCCAAAGCTACCGCTGCCCCTGCGGGTGTCATGGCGCGAGGCGGTGCTAGCGGCGCGAAAACCAAAGACGCGGTCGCGCCGACCCCCCCGGGCGCCTCCGTCGCGAGTGCAGCATCATCCAGCGCGACGATGGCCACCACCACGGCGATCCCGCCGTCGAGCAGTTCGTCCGCCGCCGTACCGATTGGCGCCGCGGGTGCAAACAGCAGCACGCCGTCGAGTAGCGGCTCCGTAGGCAGCGGTGCCGATGCAAATACCGCGGCGGCCAAGAACAGCGCCGAGTCTCCGACCGCCGCAGACCTCAAAAGTGCGGCCGATCGGATCGTCACCGATATTCGCGCCGGTTCGCGCCGACCAACGGCCGACCTGAAAGCGTTCTACGCGGACGGCGACGAGCATGCGGTCGCGCTGCTGTCCGCGCCGGTCAAGCTCAGCGACGAGGCGGGGCGCGTTCGAATGCAATTCGACGTTCGGTTGACACGATTCAACGCGGGCGGCCTGCGAGAAAGTGTGATGACCACCGTCACCGCCGATGTCATACGTCGCAGCGGCAGCGCCGACGTGCAGTCCGTCAGCTTTTCACCGCTGGTCAAATCCAAGTCACGATGAACAATCATCCTTTGCTGCGGAGCGCTCCCGTGTTCTCCTGTCTCGTCTCTGCTCCTGTGGTTCGTGCGACGCGCGCGGTCGCGACGCGTGTCACTGCGTTACGCCTCGTCGCTGCGCGAGATGTTTCCGCGCGCGCGCTGATTGCCGCGTCATGTGTGGCCGCTTTCGGCATGGTCGCGTCGTCCGCCAACGCACAATCCGCACAAAAATACGCATTGCAGGTGGCGGCACTGTCCACGTCGATTTCCGTTGGCTCCGGTTCGTCGACCATCAACGGGTACGGCATCGAGCCACAGCTCCGTTTCAACCGCCTCTACGTCACCGAATCCTTTGGCGTGTCCCTCGGCCTCGGCGCTCAGTACACCTCGCACACACGTGGATCGCAAACGCTCAAGATTGCCGGCGTGTTCATCGAACCGCGGTGGGTCCCGGTGCTCGGATCGACCACATTCTTCCCGTACCTCGCCGGCCGACTCGCGCTCTTGCAGCAAAGCAGTGATTTCGCCTCGTCGTCGACAGGCGCAGCCTATGGTGCAGGAGCCGGTGTAGCCATCAAGCTGACCCCGCGCTTGAACCTCGATGCCGGCGTTGCGCTCGTGCGCCAGCAATTCGGCGATGCCTCGTTCAGCGGGACGAGCGGTGGCAGCGCACAGTTCAAACCGTTCACCAGCTACGCGGCAAAGGTTGGCGTGAGCTGGGGCTTCCCGGTCAAAGCGCGACCGTAGCCCCCGCGTTGGTTGCCGCATCGGTTGCTGCAGCGGCAGCGGTCGCCCTGCCGGCCCAGCGGCCGCCGACCGAATGACTCGAGCGGCCGAATTGACTGAGCCGTCGCCGTGTCCGAGCTGTCGAATTGCCGTGCGCGATGCGCGCCGCCTTCACGCGAGCGCGGATACGGATGCGGATGCGCGCGCTACAGCGGGTACGCCAAGCGCGTGATCGCCCAGCACTCCTCGTAGGGAGTCGGCGCCACGGCGTACACATGCAGCGTTCCAAACCGCAGCGCAACGACCACCACGAATGCAGGCACGAGCGCGACGGCATCGCTGGCGCTGGCGGCCAGGCGTCGCAGCGCCATGTCGTCTACGTCATCCGAGATGTTGACGCACAGATCGTACTACTCGCAGAGCAGATCGAACGCGGAACGGATCGCGCTGTCCTGACTGTGCAACCAGATATGTATGCGACACAACGCGGTGGCTCGCCTAGGTTCCATCTTGTACCCCACACCGGAACGCGGTCATGCCACTCACGTCAGTCATTCTCCTGCTGATCCCGCTGACGTACGTGTCGGCGACGCTCCTTCCCAATCGCATTCTCGTTGCCCCGGCTCACCGCGCGACGCCGCCGGCGATCGTGGCAGGGATAGCGCTCCTACTGACGCTCATCGCGGCGGTGCAGCTGTTCGTGACCGGCGCCGCCAGCACGGTCATTGCCGTAAACGGTATGCGCATCGCCATCGGACCCGTCGCGCTCAGCGTGCGGCTTGACGCGCTCACCGTTGTCATGCTGCTGCTGGTCAATGCGATCGGCATGATCATCCTCCGTTTTTCGCGTCGCTATCTGGACGGCGAGGCTACGCAATCGCGCTATTTCCGCGCATTTCTCGCGACGCTCGCTGCGGTGTCTTTCCTTGTCGTGTCAAACAACCTTGGCATGCTGGCACTGTCGTGGACGGCGTCGAGCATCACACTGCATCAGCTGCTGCAGTTTTACGGCGATCGGTCACAGGCGGTCATCGCCGCGCACAAGAAGTTTCTCATGGCACGCGTCGCCGACGTGGGGATCTTCGGGGCGGTCGTGCTGTTGTGGAGCGCGACGGGCACGCTCGAGATCGACACGCTCGTGCAACGCGCCGCCGAGTGGCAGGTCGTCCCGGTACCCGTGCAGCTGGCAGGCGTGCTGTTGTCCGCCGGTGTCATCGTGCGGTCCGCGCAACTGCCCTTCCACGGCTGGCTGATTCAGGTAATGGAGGCGCCGACGCCAGTGTCCGCGCTCCTGCATGCGGGCATTGTGAACATCGGCGGATTCGTGATGATTCGACTTGGTGGATTGATGGGACACCTCGGCGTCGCGCAAATGCTGCTCGTTGTGGTTGGCACGACCACGGCAGTCCTCGCGGGGCTCGTGATGACCACGCGTGTCAGCGTGAAAGTGTCGCTGGCGTGGTCGACCTGTGCGCAGATGGGATTCATGCTGCTCGAGTGCGGCCTTGGGGCGTATTCGCTCGCGTTGCTGCATCTCGTCGCGCACTCCCTGTACAAGGCCCATGCCTTCCTGTCGTCGGGCCGCACCGTCGAATTCCAGGTGCGTCGCTCCGCAACGGTCCGCGAGAAGTTGTCCGGGCGCAGTTGGCTGCTTGGAGCGGGCGCTGGACTCCTGTTGATGGCCGCCGCGAGCGCCGCCTTCTCGGTCCGGCTGTCTGGCGAACCGACGCTGATTGCGTTGGGGTTGATCCTCACGCTTGCGATGGCCCCGGTGCTCGCACGCGCGATCGCCGCGCACGATCGATCGACGATCCGGTTACTCGGAGCGGTGGTAGCGATCGTCGGGTCCTACACGGTCGCGCACTGGGCGTCAGCGCTCGTCGTCACATCAGTACGCGGTGCAGCCACCGTCGAACTGGTCACGATTGCCTTCGTCGCTGTGGCGTTTCTCGCCCTCTTCGTCCTCCAAGCCATCATTTTGGCCATGCCGACGGGACGCATCGCACGCGCCTTGTATCCCGCCTGCTTCGCTGGATTCTACCTGGATGAGCTGTTCACTCGGCTCACCTTCCGGATCTGGCCGCCGACGCCAGCACTGCCTCGCCCGACACCGTCGCGACATCGCGAACCCGTGCTCAATCAGACCACCGCATGAGCGCCTCGCTCGATACCGCGCTCCCGCCGCGTGAGACACGCGGACTGACGGACGCCATCGCTGCAGCCTGTGCCCGGATCGCGCCTGCATGGCCCTTGGACCGCATGATCGCCGTGAATCCGTACTGGGGTTTTGTGGGCCTTCCGATCAATGCCGCCGCGGGAGAACTCGCCGCGCTCTCGGGGACGAGTCTCCTCATGCCGCGATCATGGTTTCGCACGCAGTGGGCGGCCGGACACTTCGCCGAGCGGCATCTCGATGTGGCGCTGCAGCTCGCGGACGAACGACAGATCAGCACGCGCGATCTCATTGCCGCGATCTCGCGCGACGCGCCGGTTCCAACGCCGAACGCCCTGATGTCGGACATCGCGGATATCGGCCGAGACTTGTACCACGAGATGCCGTGGAGTGAATTCATCACTCGCCACATCAGTCAGACGTGCGCGGCGTACTTCGACGACGGCCAGTCGTCGTGGGGGCCCAGTCGCGATGCGGGGTTGTGGCAATGCTGGCGCGAGCTGGCCACACACGATGGCGGCCCACGACTGTTGATGGGCCTTCGCGGCTTTCGCGCAGCGGCGCAGGCGCTGCCCAGCGACCCGCTGCTGCTGATCGCCGAGGCTGTGCGCGCGTTGGACATCGCGCCAGCGGCGCAGCAAAACTATTTCACCGCGCTGCTACTCTCGGTGAACGGCTGGGCGTCCGCGTGCGCGTTCCGTCGCTGGGAGGCTCGTCTTGCACATGCGGATGACGACCAGCTCGTTCATCTGCTCGCGGTGCGTCTGGCGTGGGAAGTGATCCTGCACCGCCTCGGGGACGCGTCGGTACTGACTGGTGCGTGGAGCGACGCAATGCGCTCGTGGCCAATGGCGACCCAGGCGATTGACGCGCAGCGCGAGGATTGGCTGCTGCAGCGCGCCCTCGAGATTGCCTATCAGGAAGCAACAACGCGTAAACTCGTTGCGGTGAAGGAGACGACCAACGCACGGTCGGCGTCGGTCCAAGCCGTCTTCTGCATCGATGTGCGATCTGAAGTATTCCGCCGCGCGCTCGAGTCGGCCGCGCCATCCGTGCAGACACTCGGCTTTGCCGGCTTTTTCGGCTTGCCGATCGCCTACCAGCCGGCGTCGGGGCCGGCGCGCGCGCAGTTGCCCGGGCTGCTCGCTCCCTCGATGCTGGTACGGGATATCGATCAGACGGACGGCAGACCAATCAAGGCTGCGTCGTCAACCGGAGCAGTGCTGTCGACCCTCAAGGAGCTCGGCACGCTGGCGAGTTCAACGTTCTCGTTCGTCGAGTCAGTGGGCCTCGGTTGGGCAGGCTCGCTCGTGCGCGATGGATTTGCGCTGGGCGGCCGCACGGGTGACGTGCTACGCGAAAACGTGCGCGCGCGCCGAGATGTCGTGCCGGAGCTCGAGCTGCAGGGGGACCGCGGTGACCCGGTCGAACTTGCGGCGCGCGTCAGCCTTGCCGCGGGTGTGCTGCGGGCAATGAGCCTGACCACGGAGTTCGCGCCAATCGTCGCGATCATCGGTCACGGGGCGTCGACGGAAAACAATCCGCAGGCCGCAGGGCTTCACTGTGGCGCGTGCGGTGGACAAACCGGCGAGGTGAATGCGCGGGCACTAGCGGCGCTGCTCAACGATGACCAACTGCGTGCGGCGCTTCGTACGCAGGGAATTGATGTCTCGGGCACCGTCTTCCTTGCCGGGCTGCACGATACGACGACCGATGACGTGACGCTGTACGAGCACGACTTCGCCTCAGCAGCACATCGGGACACGATCGAAGCGTTCCGTGTGCAACTGGCGAGTGCGGGGCGCTTGGCGCGTCGGGAGCGTTCCGCTGCGCTGGGGCTTGCCAACACATCGGACGAGCTGCTCGATGCCGCGATCCGCGTGCGCGCGCGGGACTGGTCTGAGGTACGGCCCGAGTGGGGACTCGCGGGGAATGCCTCATTCATTGTTGCGCCGCGTGACCGAACGCGTGGCGTTGACCTTGGCGGACGATCGTTTCTGCATGAGTACCGTTGGCAAGATGATACTGACTTCCGGGTGCTCGAACTGATCATGACGGCACCGATGGTGGTCACGCATTGGATCAACATGCAGTATCACGCGTCTACCGTTGATCCGCAGCGGTACGGCAGCGGTAATAAGACGCTGCACAATGTGGTCGGCGGTCGCTTGGGTGTTATGGAAGGCGCCGGGGGCGACCTGCGGATCGGACTTGCCTGGCAGTCGGTGCATGACGGCATCCGAGAACAACATCAGCCGATACGACTCTCGGTGTTTATCGAAGCACCAGCCGACGCGATCGACAGCATCATCGCGAAGCACGCAGTCGTGCACGATCTCGTGGTGAACGCTTGGCTGTTCGTGCATCGCATCGATCAAGCGGACGGCGCCGTATACCGCCGAGTCGCAGACGGATGGTCACAGGTGGAGGTAACGGAGGCGTAGCGCGATCGCATCCGTCGTGCGTGAAGGATGCGCTCCCTTGCGCGTGGAGTGTCACGGCGGAGATTGGGCGACAACGAGTCGGTTTCATGGCGCACGTGCAAAGTCGACGTCGTCATTCTCGCACCAACTTCTCCGATCCAATCATGATTTATCGACGGCGATCCATCGGCGCTGCTCCCGCACTCGGGCGGAGCGTTTCGCTTGCCGCACTATGCGCGGTGGTCGGCGCCACCGGCTGTGTGCCCCCAACCACGTCGATGTACGCCGCGAAGTCCGCGAGCGCCGATTCGCTGGTACGCGCGGCAATCGCGCAGGAGCGCACGCTCAACGCTCAGAACATTCCGCTCAACACGGTGTCGATCGCGCCGCTGACGGTGATCGCTGCCGACACCTCGCTGTCGTCGCTTGGGTTCGGCTTGTCGTCGTTGCTCGCTGTTGACTTGGCACGCAGTGCGAAGCTGACGGTGGTCGAACGGCTGCGCATCGACGCCGTGTTACGCGAACTCAAGCTCGCGCAGAGCGGACGGGTCGATACGACCACCGCACCGCGCGTGGGACGGCTGCTTGGCGCCCGCAAGGTCGTGATCGGTTCCATCGACTTGCGCCCGAACGGCAACATGAGCCTGCGGTCGTATGTGGCCGACGCGACGCGTGGCTCCATTAGTGCCCCACTCACAGGCACCTCCACGCTCACGCAGGTGTTCGACGCCGAGAAGACACTCGCATTTCGGTTGTTCGATGCGCTTGGCGTCACGCTGACGCCGGCCGAACGTCGTCTCGTCGAGCAACAACCTACCAAAAGCCTCACAGCGTTTCTCGCCTACGGTCGTGGCGCGCGCGCTGAGGCCAATCGCGACTTTGCAGGCGCGCTGTCGTTTTATTCGCAGGCCGTCAGTATCGACCCGAATTTCACCCTCGCCGGGGATCGCGTGTCGCTGTTGCAGACGCAAGCGCCCGCGCTGCGGGGCGGCGGACTGAGTGGTCTTAACGGCCTCGGAAGTCTCGGAAGTCTCGGACGGATCGGCTCGCTCACTACCGATCTGATCAATCGTCCCGGCCCGATTACGCTTGGCACGGGCGCCGACGCGCCGGCGGCCTCGCTGCAGCAGCTGGTCACGTTCACCATCATCATCCGGACGCCATGATGCCCGTCGGCGCCCGCCGTTTTCTCGCGCACGCATCCGTGCATCCCATCGCGCCACGCACGAACGCTTCTCGCCTGATCGCAGGACGTACCCAGGCACCGCGCGCCGCACGGGCAAGCAGCGTGTCGCTTAGCGCGTTCGCCCTCGGTGCCGTCGCCCTCGGCACTGTGCTCGCCGCACCCGCGCTGCAGGCGCAAGGCGGTGGATTCGCCTACACGATCGCGCCCGCATATCAGCTGTGGCAGTTTGCCAAAGACGTCCCACTCGACTCGATCACGGTCAAAGGCGCCACGCAGGCCTCGTTGCCATTCGCGATCTATCTGCCGCTCGGCACCCGCTTGAACGTGTCCGCGACCGGCGCCGTGGCCTCGAGCACGTTGACGGCGAAAAATCTGGTTGGCGCTGCAACCACGCGTTCGCTCACGGGCATCACCGATCTGCGAGTGCGCGGCACCGCGAAGCTTATCGGCGACCAGGTTCTGCTCACGCTCGGCCTGAACATTCCGACTGGCACCGTTGGACTGTCGCCGCAGCAGAACGACGTGCTGCGTGTGATCGCGGCGCCAGCCATCGATGCACAGGCACCTATTCCCGGCACAGGATTTGGCGGAACGGTCGGACTCGTGTTCGCGCGTTCGTTTGGCACCTTTGCGTGGGCAGCCGGTGCGAGCGTGGAGCAGCGCGGCAAGTACGCGCCGTTCGATGCGCAGATCGCCGGCTTGCAGGCAAAAACCGAGCTGGTCGCCGGCAAGGCCGTGCACCTCTCGCTTGGTACCGATGGCCTGGTGGGCACCAATCGCCTCTCCATCGGCGTCGTTGGCGACGTGTACTCCACCGACAAGGTTCGACTGCTCTCGGGCAGCACCGAACTCCGCTCACAGACCTACCAGCTCGGGCCAACGCTGTCGGCGACCGCGCTGCTGCAGATCGATCAAACTGCCATCCGCGATCTCACCTTGCGACTGAACAACCGGTATCGGGCGTCGTTCAAGGACAACAACGGCGCGGACGTCGCGGGTTCGAGCGGTAACTACCTCGAACTCGGCGCCTCGGGGTTGGTCGGCAAGGCCGGCAAGCCGTCGCTGCTTTTGGGCGTCGAGGTCCGACAGCACACCGGGCTCGCGGTAGACCAAGGCTTCATCGGCGCAGGACTGACCGCATTCGGCGGGACGCTCGGCGCATCCATTCCCGTTGGTACCGTCGAGTGGCGACCGGCCGCGCGTATTTTTGCGGGCTCGCTCAAGACGGGTAAAGTGACGACCGGCATCACGGGCGTCACCCTCGGGCTGACGATCAATGGGCGCTGAACGCGCCGCCACGATGCGACACACGATGCGTCACGGGATCCGTCACGGCCGATCCCTGCTGCTGGCCCTTGCGGCGTGCTTGGGCAGCGCCTGCAACGATGCCCACAAAGGCGTGACCGCGCCGAGCGGTAATAACGCGCGATTGCAGTTGGGGGCGACGGCGCTGCTGGCTGCCGATGCCACCGTACTGGTCCGACTTTCGTATCCCCGAAAAGATGGGACCTCGGTCGAACTCGGAACCAAGAGTACGACCGTGTCGCCCGGTGGCTCTACCCCGACGCAAACGCTGTCACTGACGGTTGACATCGCGAGCTGCTTGGTCGACGTCAACAAGGTGATCCCTGCCGGCGGTGTTGTCGGCACGTGCCCGGCCAAAGTTGACATACAGCTGACGCGCGGAACCACGGTGCTCGATGCACAGTCGCGGAACGTCAATCTCGCTGCAGGGCAAACGCTGTCTCTGCCCGATCCGATCACGCTGTACGAAGTGACGCAGGTCAAGCTGACGCTGGGCGGCCCGATCATCGCCGGCACGCCGGTGAAAGCGGAAGTCGGCCAGCGAGTGACGGCCACGGCGAATGTGCTCGATCGCACCGGCGCCGAAGTGGCGGGCCGCACGGTCACCTGGACCACCTCAGCGCCGACGGTGCTCAAGCTGAGCGCGACCACGGGTGCCAACATCAACGTCGACGTGCTTGGCGTCGGCGCCGCGACCATCACCGCCTCCAGTGGCGAACGGTCGATCGTGGTCTCACTGGACGGCGCTCCCGAAAGCGCGCGCAGCGTGGTTATCAAACCGGCTGACTCGACGGTGTTTCTGGGCGATACGGTGCGCTACAGCGCCGAAGCCCGCGGCGTGTCTGGTTTGCCCATTGCAGGCGCGACGTTCGCGTATTCATCGGTGTCACCCGCAGTCGTCATCAGCACCGCCGGTGTCGCGGTGACGCGCGCGCTGGGAACGGCCACGATCGTAGCGACGAGCGCCTCTGGCCCCGGCGGCGTGCAGGTGACCGGTACCACCACCTTGGTGGTCGTGCCGCGCCCAGCGCTGATCGTCACGCCGACCTCGCTCGACCTTTCGGCCGACTCGGCGACCACGGTCCCGTTGTCCTCAGCGGTCGTCACCGTCAGTACCAACACTGGCGTCACCGGCCTTACCGCCACGACGGCCTACACTGCGGGGCAGCCGACGGGGTGGATTACCACGACGCTCGACAAGTCGACTGCGCCCGCCACGCTCGGCGTGCAACTCACGACGCAGTCACTGCTCCCGGGCGTCTACACCGCAAACATCACGCTTGCCGCTGCAGCCGGACTCGGCGTCGCGCCGGTCATCTTGCCGGTGCGTTTCACGGTACGCAGCGCCGTGCAGCTGACCGCGACACCCAGCACGATCGACTTCGGCACGCTTGACTCGGGCGTGGTCGCAGCGGCGCAGGTCGTCAACATCAGCACCGGTGATGGCCGAGTCGCAAGCGGGCTCACGACCTTCGTGACGCTTGGCGCGAACACCACGGTGCAGTGGTTGAGCGCGACGCTGGCGACCGTCTCGACAAACACGACTCTGCGACTGGTACCGATTGGCACGCTGCGCAGCGGCACGTACAACGCCACCGTGACTGTCCAGGCGACAACGCCGACATCCGCACAACCGGTGCGCATTCCGGTCACGTTCAAGGTGGTCGCCCCGCGCACGACGGGGACGCTGCAGGGACGCGTATTCGATTACGTCACCAACACCGGCATTGTCGGCGCGTCCGTCTCCATTCGCGACGATTTGCAGCAAGGCGCGACGGTGCTTACTGACGCATCGGGCAACTTTGTGTCGCCGACGCTCATCGGCGGACCGTTCACGATCACCGTCACGGCGACCGGATACACGAGCGTCACCGTACGCAACATTGCAGTCGGCGGAGTGCGCATCCTCGATGCCGTCCCGATGGTACGCATCGCCGTCGGCACCGGAACGATTACCGGCACAGTGAAAGATGCGACGCGGAACGCGGCAATTCTCACCAGCGCCACGTTGCAACTTTTCGCCGGGCAAAACACGCTGACGGGTACGCCAGTCGCCACCGTCGCCACATCGCTGAACGGCACGTATTCGTTCAGCAATGTGCCGGCGGGGACTTACACGATCGTCGGCAAAGCCATCGGTTTCAGCGACGGCTCTCGCACTGGCGTCTCGGTAGGTGGCTCGCAGATCACGCCCAATCAAGACCTATTCCTCTCGCCCACCGGCAGCGCGATTCAGTTGCGCATCGTGCTCAGTTGGGGGGCACAGCCGGCGGACCTCGACTCGTATCTCAGCGGACCGAACGGATCTGGCGGCACGTTCACGATCAACTACGGCAACCCGGGCTCCTGCGCCGGGGCACCGTTCTCCTGCCTTGATGTAGACGTCACCAACGGCCGAGGCCCAGAGACGATCACCGTCACGCGAGTGAACAGCGGTCGGTATTTGTATCAGGTCCACAACTACACCGACGGCGGACTGACGACGAGTTCGACACTGTCGCAGTCGAGTGCACGCGTCGACGTATTCAGCGCCACCGGACTGATTCAGAGTTTCGCCGTGCCGTCGGGCGTGGGAACGCTCTGGTCGGTGTTTGATTGGGACGGCACGACGATACGTCCGATCAACACCATTTCTAACAATCCGCCGCCGATTCCTGCGGTGCCCGCCGGTTCGATATTGGCCGGGCCTCGCAAGCAGGCCAAGAAGAACCCTACGCCGCCGTGATCGTAGCACCGCGCGGTACGGCGAATCGAACGGAGATTTCGTATTGAACGTTTTGCCGTACTGCACGAACTCGGCGGCGCGCCGGTTCATGATGCGGTGGTTTCGACACTGTGCACGAACGATCGTCGCGGCTACCGGATTGGTGGCCGCGACGTCGTGCAACGACGCACACCGGGGCATGACGTCGCCGCTGTCTGGCGCTGTTGGTCTCCGAGTGAACGCCACAGCCCTTCTGGCCAGTGCGGCCACGGTAGAGGTCCGCGTCGCCTACCAGCAGAAGAGCGGCTCGACCGTTGAGCTCGGGCGACAGACGATCACCGTGGCGCCGGGCACGGCCGCCTTTGCCGCGCAGTCCCTCTCGCTGACGTTCGACATCACGCCGTGCCTCGCCGATCTGCAACACGTCGTGCCCGCCGCTCAGCCCAACGGCTGCCAAACGGCAGTCGAGTTGACGCTGCGTCGAGACGCCAGCGTGCTCGACCAACTGACGCGGACCACGGTGTTTGTGCCGGGGCAGACTGTGAGCTGGTCGGACCCAGTCACGCTGTACGAAATAGGCACCGTGTCGCTCCAGTTGAGCGGTACCGATCTGCAGAGCAACCCGGCCCGTGCCGAAATCGGCCAGAAAATCACCGCTTCGGCGCAGGTGGTAGACGCCAAGGGTGCTGCTATCGGCGATCGCCCGGTGACGTGGTCCACGAGGACACCAGCTATCGTTCGCCTAAGTACGACGACGGGGAATTCCATTTCGGTAGACATCATCGGCACAGGCGCCGCGGACGTCACCGCGTCGAGCGGCGAACGGTCAACTAGCCTGGCACTGACTGGACTCCCAGAGTCGGCTCGGCAGCTCGTTCTCAAACCTGCTGACACCACGGTCTTCGTCGGCGACACCGTTCGGTACTCGGCCGATGCGAAAGGCGCCTCCGGTGGATCCGTTGCCGGTGCCACCGTCCGCTTCGATTCGCCAGCGGCGGCGATCTCGATCTCGAATGGCGGCGTGGCCATCGCGAAAATCGCGGGTGTCGCGATAATCAACGCGACCACCGATGCTGGACCACGCGGAACGAGCGTCGCCGGTAGCGCGACTCTCCGAATCGCCAATCGCCCGACTCTGGCTGTCGCGCCGACGTCCATCGATTTGGGTGTGGAAGAGGCGCAACCCCTTCCGTCCCGAACCGTTGCAGTCACGTCACTCGATAACACTGTGCTTACTGGCCTGACTGCCGAAGTCATAGGCACGGTACCTGTTCGTGCAACGCTCGATCGGTCTACGACGCCATCCACATTGAGCGTCGTCGCAACAGCAACCGTTACCACCGGCACCACGGCACGCGGCATTGTTCGCCTCCGATCTACCACGACGGGCGTCCTACCAATCGAAATTCCTGTCACGGTGGCACCGCTCGGCCCGAGCTTCGTTATAGCGAGTTCAAGTTCCGTTGACTTCGGCCTGCTCGAACCCGGAACCACCAGCAACCCCGTAGCGATCGCAATCAGCGCCCCAAGCGGTCGCGTCTTGACCGGGCTCTCGCCGACGGTGAGCTACACGAACGGATCCAGCGTCGGCTGGTTGGACGCGTCGCTCGACCAAACGGCCAGCACGCCAGCGATTCTGACGTTGCGTGCGCGCACGAGCGGCGTTCCCGCCGGCAGCTACACGGCAAGCGTTCGCGTATCCGTCGCGACGCCGACCGGGAGCACGCCTGCAGTCATCGCCGTACAACTTCAGGTTTTGCCTGCGGCGACACTCCTGATCTCCCCAACCGCGCTGGACCTCGGCACAATCGACGTCGGGAGTTCCGCCGCACCAGCGACGGCGGCCATCGCGGCTGCGCAGGGTCGGACCATCAGCGGCCTCGTCGCGACGGTCACGTATCCGGCAGGTGGCGCGAGCGGTTGGCTCGATGCGACGCTCGATCGAACGACGACGGCGGCCACGCTGGCGGTGAGTGCCAGATCAACCGCCCTCGTCATAGGCAGTTACAGCGCGACCGTAACGGTCAGCGCTGGCGGAGGACTGCTCCCGGTAGCCATGACCGTACGTCTCGTGGTGCGCGGACCCACCGAGTTGATCGCGTTACCGACTCAAGCAGATTTCGGTGTGATCGACTCGGGGCGCGTCGCCGGTACTCTGCCGATCGCCATCAGCGCCCGCGATGGGCGCGCCGTCTCGGGGCTTCTGACTACGACGAGCTACACGAACGGACCGTCGACGTCGTGGCTGACTACATCGGTCAGCGGCAACACGGTCTCCATCTCGGCGTCGACCAACTTGCTGCGCCCCGGCATCTACACGGCAACGGTCACGGTGCAGGCCGCGTCTCCCGCAGGCGCCATACCGGTTCGGATACCCGTCGGGGTTCGTATTCTTGGTGACGATTCGCTGGCGGTGAATCCGGAGCGTATGGACTTCGGCACCATCGACGTGTCTGGCGGTGCGACGACGGCAACACGCGCGTTTTCGCTCACGTCGCTTGTTGGACGCAACGTCATCGTCTACCCGCAATTTTCAATTCAGTATCTGGATGAGGTTTATCCGTGGCTGAGTGTTGTGCTGACAGGCAGCGGGGTGACACCCACGACGGGGCAAGTCACCGCCGATCTCACGCAACTCAGTTCTGGTACCTACACCGCGTTGATCACCATCACATCGACGACACCGCGAGTGCGCCCGACTACCATCCGCGTAACAATCACGGTGACCGGCGGCATGCCAGGTATTCGGGTCGAGCGACGCCGACCACCGCGATAGTGAGAAATCCCGCACGCTCGGTCACTGCCGGCGCGTGCGGGATTTCATCAAGTCAGGCACTCCGATAGCGCGAAAAGACTAGCGCGTCTTCGTATCGAGCATCGCCAACCGCGTCCTCGCCGTTCCAAGATCGCTGTTCAACGCCAGCGATTTCTGATACATCCCTGCCGCGCCCTTGAAATCGCCCCGCTCTTCGAGGCGCTGTGCGGCGGAGAATGCCTTAAGCGCTTCCAGCTGATTCGGACCATCGGCACCAAGCTCTTTCACGGCTTTCGGTTCGCGAATGCCAGGCAGCTTGAGCCCCGTATTCACTTTCGCCGCGAGCTGGTCGATGAGCTTGAAGATCTTGTCGCCCTTACCCGTCACTTCTTCGACGTATTCGATGGCCGAGGTTTCGGTGTTGACCGAGCGGATCGAGAGCCGCATTTCGTTGCTCGGATCGACGACGAACGCACCCATGAGCATGTGTTTGGCGCCGAGCAGCTTGCCGACTTTCGCCGCGGTCGCGGCGTCAACACGTCCCGCCGTCGTCAGGTTTTGCTCGGCGAGCAGGGCCTGAATTTTCTGCCGCTCGATCACCTCGATTTTTGGATTCGCGGCAATCGCGTTCGCGAGCATCACCTGCACGCCAACGGTCAGCGCTTCGTACTGATCCTTCTTGATCATCGCCGCGTTGTCGAATTCCATCACCGCGACGGTGGGTTTGCGCTCAAGTCCCATGCCCGACTGCGCGTGCCCCGACTGGCCAAGGGTGAGCAAACCGGCAGCAACGACCGTCGTCCAGCGGGACCGCACCGGCATCATGCGCTGCGTGAGACTGTGCATCTTGAGATCACCTGGAAACGAGGAATGAGAGCCACGTTAAACAGAAGCTTGCGGTAAGTTAGCCTCAGGCGCCAATCGGTCCGCCGACCCGCCCGCATTCGACCAGCTCGATGACACCGACGCGCCGGGCGAATCGCCCGCACTCGCATCATCGTTCTCTGCAACTGCAGTTTCATCGCGCTTGGTTGCGCGCGACCCGTTGCGACCCTCGTAGCGAACCGGCCATGCCCAAGACGTGCCCCACCTGCGACTCGACGTACCCCGATGCAATGACCTTTTGCCCGAAGGACGGGTCGGGGCTGCGGGCGACTGTGGTAAAAGATGACTTGATCGGTGAGATCATCGCCGAACGCTATCTGGTGACTGACCTGCTGGGTGAAGGTGGCATGGGGATGGTCTATCTCGCGCAGCACGTGCGACTGCCCCAGCAAGCTGCAATCAAGATTCTCCGTGCCGCCTCGTCGAATGACCCCGCGCAGAGCGTGCGGTTCCGACAGGAAGCCGAGGCCGCGAGCCGAATCGCGAACGACCGGGTGGCACGCGTGTTCGATTTCGGGACGACGCCGAGCGGTGACGCGTATATCGCGATGGAGTACGTGCCAGGGCGAACGCTCAAGCGGCGACTCGAGGATCAGGGAGGGATGGATCCGAGCGAAGCAGCGCAGATCATCACGATGATTGCCGAAGGGTTGGACGCGGCACATCGGATCGGGATCGTACATCGCGATCTCAAGCCCGAGAACATCATGATCATCGAAGACGCGGACTCGGGAATTCGCGTGAAGGTGCTGGATTTCGGCATTGCAAAGATGGCCAACGCGGACGCCAGCAACGCGCTGACGCAGGTGGGTTTCATCATCGGGACGCCGGCATACATGAGCCCGGAGCAGGTGCGGGGCGAAACGCTCGATTCGCGTAGTGATGTCTATTCGCTTGGGCTCTTGGCGTATCTCTGTCTCACCGGGCGACTTCCGTTTTCCGGAAATACGCCTGAAGGCGAGATGATTGCTCGGCTCACCACTTCGCCCGCCGCACTGAGCAATGTCCGTCCGGATATCGCCTGGCCCACTGATCTGCAGGAGTTGCTCAACCGCGTACTCGCACCAATGGCGAGCGATCGCCCGTCGAGCGCGAGTGCGTTCGCTCGCGAACTGACGCAGTCGATTTCGAAGTGGCGTGGCGCGACATTCACGCCAACCGTTGCGCCAGCGGTGTCACCGGTGCGGCCGAAACAGAATGTGGCGTCTGGCTCCGGCTCGAGCGCACGTATTGGTTCGACGGACAACGGACTCGCTGAACAAACGACATCTCGGGGCGCGCTCTATGCCGTTGGCGGTGCCGTCGTTGTGGCGGTCGTACTTGGGGTCGTTTTCTTTGGCGCCCGCAAGCCCAGCGACGGCGTAACATCGCAGAACGTGTCTCAGGTCGCGGCGGGAACGGACGCTCCGTCGACTGGGGCCTCCGTGGGTGCTGAGTCGGCCAACAACCGCACACCTCCGGTGCCAGGTGTAGCACTCGCTGATTCCGCCGCCGCCGTCGCACCGTCCAGCGCGTCGAATACCACTGCTGCTATTTCACCCGATCGTCCGGCACCAAACAAACAGCCAGCCGGAGACTTCCCTCAAAAGACGAACGGTGGAGGTGCTGGTAAGGCAACGACTTCTCTTGGCACGACGCCAGCGTCCGTCGGGGTGCCGAAGGCTCCCGACAAACCATCTCCCGCGCTCAGCAACGCGGGGAAAGCCGAGTCGGCTGCGCATGATGAGCTCGATGCGATCATGACGCGCGTCGATCTCGACGATGGCCAGTTGGTGCCCCAGGATGCGGTGAAGAAGCTGGAAACGTTGCGTCCTCGGCTCGTAGCGAAGGCGGATCAAGCGTGGGCGGACGTGTATATCGGTATGTCGCTGGCTTCGCTGAACGAGAAAGACCGGGCTTGCTCGGCGTTCGAGCGGGCGAGTGCGATTGGCGGCTCCTCGAAGGCGCGGCAGACCAGCGTTCAGTGGCGGTTACAGCTTCGCTGCGTGCCGAAGTAGTTCGTCGGTTGGCGCGTTAGCAGGGGCAGCGACAACGGCGTCCCGTAAAACGAGGAGCGCGTTCTGCGCGGATGATCACCGTGCTGAACGCGCTCCTTGAGACTGCGGAATCAGACTGCTCAAATTGTACTGGTGGGCTCGGTCAGCCCTCCGAATCAGCCACGCCGTTCGCGAGTTCCGCGATTACCGCTCTCTGGCGCCCGCCCCTCGTGGGGTGTGGCCTTTCTGTCTGGTTGCTGCGCCGGGCGCTGCCGTTCTTGCGGCGCCTGTCGCTCTTGCGGTCCTTGCCGTTCGACTCTTGGCTGCGCCTGACGTTGCTCAGGACGCGATACTGTTGCCTGCTCGCCGCTCGGGCTTGGGGCTGGACGCGTACGCGTTGTATTGGATGGCTCGGACTGCCGACCGCGATCTGGACGAAGCACCGTGACATCGTTGGGGCGTGCCGTGGGTTCATGGCGCCGCTCATTGCGATCATCCCTCGCTGGCGCGTTACCCCGGTCGGCGCGCTGGTCGGATGAAGAAGGGAGTGATCCTGGAGGCGGCGTGATCGGGCGCTGGTCGCGCGCGTCGTCGCGCGGTGTCGCCGTTCGCGGTACGCCAGCAACGTAGCGATCGCGGCCATACTCGTCCCGATATTGCGCGTGGTTCACATCGAAGTAGGTGTCACGGTGCACCCCTACGGCATAGCGATCGACGTTGCGATAGTTCACAGAACGACGATCCCAGTCACGGTTGAAATCGCGATTGACGTAAACGTTCGTATATCTCGGGTTGACGTACACGTTGGTGATCTGGATGAAAGGCCGAGAGCGCGAGCGCCAGCCGCCGGCATATCCGTAGTACTGATCGTTCCAACCGTTGTAATACACCGAGCGACGACGCCAGTCGAGATCGTACGTCAGCCAACCACCGATGGGAAACCCAACGCCGAACGACCAAAAGCGACTGCTGTAGCCGACGTTGAATACCGGCTGCGTGTAGATCACGTATGGGTCGTAGACCGGAACATAGATGACGCGCTCCTGGGCGGGTACGATCGCGTAAGTGCCGTTGTCGGCAATCACCTGCTGCTGTGGCGTGGTCATCAGGTTGCCCTGCTGGTTGGCTAATCCGCGCATGCGCTGCACGGCCGCCATCACGTCACTGGATTGGTTCGCGTACGCACGGCCAAGCGTCGCCGTCCAATCGCTTTTGTCCGCCATCATGTTGAGCGCCGACGCGTAGTGTGCGACGGATCGAACACTCACGTCCCAACTCTGATCGTCGATTCCCGATGTGCCGTTTATCCGCACCCAGCGGGCCGCGTCTTCCACCTGATCTGGAAAGGTGGCCGCCACGAGCACCTGCGCGAGCAATGCGTCGGGATAGAGCGCAATTGGCCCCACCAGGTTGTCGAGCTGATTCGCGGAGTAACGCTGATATTCGGCGTCGTTGCGTGGCGGCGCGGTCACTTGCGCCTGCAGCGGACGGCTCGGACTCAGGGCAGCCATGGAAAGGGCGGTGGACAACAGGGCAATCGATCGACGCATCATGGTGCCACTCCTGGAAGGGACAGGGCGGGCGGGAGGTACCACCGAGAGGTGCATATTTTGTACCTGTGTAGACGTCGTTGTCCTGCAACATGTTAGCGAAATTCTGAAGGTCGTGAGATTCCCGAAATCCGGACAGTCCGCAGAAAAAGTGGACAGTCGCTCCCGATATGGTGTGTAAATTCACCGGACTGACGACGGCGATTCTTAGCGTGCCGGCTGACCGATACGCAGTGTCGAGGGCTGACACGAAACTCCTCGCTGTGCGTACGTTACTGCGATGTGTGCCCAAACCCTCCTTCCGAGCTAGCCCCCATGTCGAAATCCCGCATTGCCGCTCTGGCGGCTGCCGTACTGCTCTCCGCGTCCGCCGCTGCCGCTACGGCGCAGCGCATGTTTGCTGATGTCTCGGGCAAGTGGAGCTTCACGGCCGAGACACCGAACGGTGCGACGACCTCGTTGCTGACGGCTCAGCAAAAGGGTGACTCGCTGAGCGGAACGCTCGACATCGAACAGATGGGTGTACGTCCGATCGCGGGCGTGGTGAAGGGCGATACGGTGCGTTTTTGGTTCTCGATCGATATGGGTGGCCAGATGCTCGACATCCGCGGTCAGGGGTTGCTGACGGACCCGGATAACATGGCCGGACAGCTCGAGCTGGCAGGAATGGGGACGTTCCCGTTCACGGCGAAGAAGCAGAAGTAGGCGAAGCCGCGATCGCCTCACCTCGCTGTGTTTAGGCGACGTTGAGCGAGCCTTCATAAGGCGCCGTTTCCGAGATCTTCGGGAACGGCGTCTTTTTTTGAAACCTTGACACGATATATCGTACGCACTATCGTACGATACAACTTACGATACATCGTGTGATATAACGTAAGTCATATCTTTCAAGGAGTGTTTTATATGTGGCATCATCACAGGCATTTCGGGCGGGACGGCCATGGCGCGGAGCGTCGTGAACGGAAGGGGTGGAGCGGGTTTGACGCGGACTTCAGCGCGTTCTTCGGCGGCGGTGGACCGCGCCGGCGCGGCGGGTTCGGCGGCGGTGGACGGATGTTCGAGCAGGGGGACCTTAAGCTGGTCATCCTCCGGCTGTTGGACGAGAAGCCGCGCCACGGCTACGAGATCATCAAAGAGTTGGAGGAGCGGTCGCACGGGCGGTACACGCCGAGTGCCGGCGCGATCTATCCAACGCTGACGATGCTCGAGGATTTGGGCTACGCGGTCGCCACGCTGGAAGACGGCGGGAAGAAGGTGTACGCGATTACCGATGCGGGGCGTGCGCATCTGGCGGAACACCGGCCGATGGTCGACGAACTCTTCGATCGCGTAAGCCAGATCGGTGACGCCGTATTCGGCGATGGCGTACGTCCGGCGCGCGACGCGATGATCGGCTTAGCCAAAGAGTTTGGTTCGGCGATGATGAACGGGCGCCGAAGTCCAGAACAGATCGCGGCGATTACGGAGATTCTCGAACGGGCAGCAAGCGAACTGCGACGAGTTGCGGTCTGACCGAGTAGCGGTCTGACCGTGTTGCGGTGTGAGCATGTCGTGGTCTCATGGTGAACAGCGAGCAGGCACGCGGTCGCTGTTCACCGAGTGGTAGATCAATGGCACGGTTGCGGGAATGGATCAACTGTTTGTGTCGTCCTGTTCAGGTTGATGCGGCCTTGCAATCTCTCGCGGGCGCAACAGCTTCTTAGCGTTCTCCCTTCCGTTTCCCCTCGAGCGGCTCGTCGCGGCGACGCTCGCACTGGAGGCGTCCGCATGCGCGGCGTTCAATGGTCCCTGCTGCTCGGCGCGTCGCTTGCCTTCTTTGCGTCTCGCTCAGCGGCGATGCAGAAGCCGACGCGATACGCGTCCATCGTTGGGCGCGTGCTCTCTGATTCGGCGGAACGTCCGATTATCGGCGCGACGCTGGCGATTCCCTCACTCAAATTATCGGTCGTGACCGATTCGCTCGGCCGCTTTCGCCTGGGCGGTATCGAACCTGGGCGCCATGTGATGACAGTTGCGCAACGCGGCTTCACGTCATTGCAAACGAGTATTGCCTTTGCGCCGTCGGACTCGGTGGAAGCGGATATTCTGCTCACGCCATCGATAAGTGGCAGCGTGCAACGCGTGGAAAAGGTGAACGTCACCGCCGATCGAGTCACGCGCGGTCTCGAGGATTTTGAACGGAGACGTGTGCGCGGCAACGGCGACTTTTTAACGGAAGAGATGATTCGTAAAGCGAGCGCCGGTCAGTTCGCCGATGTGGTGCGTCGTGTGCCAGGCGTCCAGCTCTCGCGCTCACCGGGCGGATTTGGCACGTTTGCGTCGGCGGGCAGAGGGTCGACGCGTGGGCGACCATGCTATGTATCGGTGATGATCGACCGCTCGTGGGTGTATGAAGGCAAGCCCGGGCAGATTCCGTTCGATCTGAATAGCATCACGCCGGAGATCGTGATCGCGGTCGAGTTCTACCGTGGTCTGTCGAGCATCCCCACCGAACTCGGCAAGCAGCTTTCGACGTGTGGCTCATTGGTGATCTGGACGAAGCAGGGTTAAACATCACTGTCGGCGTTGCGGACCTCTCGTCACCCACGTACCCCGTATGCTTTCACGCTTTCCTCTCGCGGCGGGTGCGCCGACCTTCTCGCGCATCGTCTATGGTACGTGGCGCCTCCTCGATGACGCCGCGGCGGCCGCGCCTGCGCCGCTGGCGGCACGGTTGCAGCAGTGTGCCGATCTCGGCGTAACGACAATCGATACGGCGGAGATCTATGGGCTCTACGAAGTGGAGCGCGTAATTGGCGCCGCGTTCGCGCACGACCGACGACTGCGCAACAAGCTTGAGATCGTGACCAAGTGCGGCATCTACATTCCGAGCGCCTATCACCCCGAGCGCACCGTGTCGTTTTATAATGCGACGGCCGCGCGATTGATCAAGAGTACGGAGAAGTCACTGCGACTGATGGGGATCGAGCACATTGATTTGTTGCTCGTCCATCGGCCCGACTGGCTCACCAGCGCCGACGATACCGCGGAAGGCATCAATCGCCTGATCAAGGATGGTAAGATTCGAAGCGCTGGCGTCTCGAACTACAACGTGCATCAGTTCGATCTGCTCAATGCGCGCGTCGAGGAGCCGTTGGTGACGAATCAGATCGAGTTCAGCCTGCTGCACATGGACCCGATTTTCGACGGGACGGCCGATCAGTGCCAACGCCATCGCGTGCATCCGATGGCGTGGTCTCCGCTCGCACAGGGTCGGCTTGTGCGCAACGACGACGAAGCGGCGCGGCGTGTGCAGCAGGTGATGACCGCACTCGCACCCAAGTACAACGACGCGACGTTCGATCAACTGGCCTATGCGTGGATCATGGCGCATCCGTCTCGGCCAGTGCCGATCGTCGGCTCGAACAAGATTGCGCGCGTGGCGGCCGCGGTGCAGGCCGCGCACATCGAACTCGATCGAGAAGATTGGTACGCCCTGTGGACCGCGGCACAAGGTCGAAAGATTCCGTAACGTTCGCGTTCGCGTTGTCCATTTCGCACTGGTGCGTATGCATGCAGATCATTGATGTCGCGATCGGACTGGTGTTCGTCTTCCTGATGTTGAGCCTGGTGTGCACGTCGGCGAACGAACTGCTCTCGCAGTGGTTCAACTCCCGCGCGACTACGCTGCAGCAAGGGATCGACACGTTGTTACGCGATGCAGCAACGCACGTCGATGTGTCGGCTGAACTTCAGGCCGCTTTGCGGGCGGAAGCGTCGCGAGATGCCTTCGAAGACTCGCTACGCAAGGACGCGCAGGAACTATTTGAGCGATGGCACGCAGCGCAGCGCACCGTAGCGGATGCAACGAGCACGCTCGACGAACTATGCAGCGTCGCGCGTGGCACAGCGGCGCGAGGTGGCACGACGGCTGGTGCACAGCCACTGCTGGCGCTCGAACTGCTGCGCCAGGATTCCGTCCTTGGTAGCGCGAAGGCGTCACTCGACAGCGCGACGTTAGCGCTGTCGACCGCCGCGAAGGCGCTCGATCAATGGCGACAGGGTACTACAACACAATTGACCACGCTCCGGAGCAACGCCGCACGAGCCCGCGCTCTGCACACGCTGTCGGATTTCTATGCGCACCCGCTCATCGTGGGCTTGAGTCAGTTGCCGTGGCGTCTCTGGCCGTGGGATACGAAGGTGCGTATTCCATCGTACATCCCGACGCAAACATTCACCCTCGCGCTGCTCGATACGATCGCACCAACCAGTAGCGGAGCGGCGTCACCGCTGCTCGAGGTGCGACGCGCGTTGGTCACACTCCCCGACCATTTACGTCGTCCATTACTCTTGGCGTTGAACGACGCCGCCGGTGATGTAAGTACGTTTCGCGCGGGTGTCGCGACATGGTTCGACAACGCTATGGAACGCGTGTCGGGGCTGTACAAGCGAAAGACCAAGGTTACCGTGCTGCTGCTGGCGGCGGCGGTCACGCTCTTCACCAACGCCGATACGGTGCGCATCGTTCGCGCGCTGTCGTCCAATCAAGCGTTGCGTGATGCACTCGTCGCGCAGGCCGAAGCGACGGTGCGGGCACCGGAGCCGATCACGCGTCAGTTCGTGTCCGACACGAACGCCACCGGTGACGCGCGCCGAGTGGCCTTCGCCAAATCACTCGCGGACATGCAGGCCCTCGGCATTCCGATCGGGTACAATGTCCCGGACAGTGTGCGCACCACGATTGCTGCTGCCTCGTGGTTTGGTTCCCCATCGAAGGGCGCGTTGTATCTTGGGTTGTATGTGCCGCAAATCCTGTCCGGACTAGTCGGATTGCTGATCACTGCACTGGCCCTGTCGCTTGGAGCACCCTTCTGGTTCGACATCCTGAACAAAGTCGTGAACGTGCGCGCCGTGGGGCGCACACCAGCGGAGAACGCGAAGATCGCGCAGGCGCAGTCTCAGCCACAATCGACGGCATCAAGCACGCCCAAGTGACCGCTCCGTCGGGCGATGAGAGCCAGACGCGATCGCTGTTCTGGCTGATCGGTCTCACCGCGCTCCTGCGGATTGCCGGTGCCGCCACGATGGGGCTCGGCGTTGACGAGGCGTATGCACTGGCAGTGTCTCGTCCGGTGAGTGCGAGCTACTTCGACCATCCGCCGATGGTATTCTGGCTGACGGCCGCGATGGCGAATCTCACGGGCGGCGGGTCGCCGGTGTTGCTGCGATTGCCGTTCATCGCGCTGTTCGCCGTCACGACGTGGGCGATGTTTGCGCTGGGCCGTACGCTGTTTGGCGCGCGCGCGGGATTATTTGGTGCGGTCGCACTCAATTTGTGCGGCGTTCTCGGATTCTCCGATGCGTCGTGGATGCTGCCTGACGGTCCGTTGCTGTGCGGACTTGCTGTGGCAGCAATGGCATTTGCTGCGTTGTGCTTTCAGGAGCGTGATGACGACGCCGCATCGACTGCGTCGCGTTGGCTGCTCGTCGGCGTTGGTGCGGGCCTTGCCGGACTCTCCAAGTATCACGCGATTTTCTTCCCGTTCGGCGCGCTGATGTTTATTGCGACGACTGGGCGCTGGCGCATGTTGCGATCACCCTGGCCATGGATTGCCGGGGTCGTCGCAATGGCGATGGTGTTGCCGGTGGTGTGGTGGAATGCGTCGCACGACTGGGCGTCATTTCGCTTTCAGGTCGGACGCGCTGGCGGTGCAAAGCCGGGTTTGCACATCGATCCGTTCCTGCAGATCGTCGCGGGGCAGATCGGGTATGTGCTGCCGTGGGTGTGGGGCCCGATGATGTGGGCGACCTGGCACGCGATCAAGCGCGGGCGCGCCGACGAGCGCTCGTGGTTGCTGCTCTGGCTCGCCGTCGGCCCTATCGTGGTGTTTACACTCGTCACGCTTGGCGGGTCGCGTGGACTGCCGCACTGGCAAGGACCGGGCTACCTCTTCCTCGTACCGATACTCGGCGCCGCGCTCGATGCACGGCTTCGGGCAGGGTTCACGTGGCCTCGCACTTGGATGCGACGCTCGGCGATCGCCATTGTGAGTGTCGCGACGTTAGTGGTGACACAGTCGGGATTCGGCTGGGTGAATCGCCTGGCGCCATCGCTGTTTACAAAGGGTGACCCGTCGCTCGAGGCAGTAGGGTGGGATGCGCTGTTGCCGGCTCTTGAAGCGCGCGGGCTGCTGGTCGACTCAAGCGTTACGTTCGTAGCCGCACCGCATTGGATAGAGGCTGGGAAGGTCGGCGCGGCAATGCATGGTAAACTTCCAACACTCGCGCTCACCGACGACCCGCGTGGTTTTCGTTTTCAGCATGATCCGGCTGACTTCCGCGGTCGCAGCGGACTGTTTGTGCGACGCGTGTCGGCGCCGCCGGTGGTGGCGACGCCGATGGATAGCGCGTTGGTCTCTAAGTTCGCCGAGTCGCAATTTGCCGCGACGGTGCCGGTGATGCGCGCTGGCGTCCGCGTGTTCGATGTCGAGATGTATCGCGTCCGCCTGCGCCCGTAGCTCGCGCCGTAGCTCGCGCCGTAGCTCGCGCGCACAACTGTTCGTGCGCGCGAGTTTAGTGCCGCGAGTAGGCGCCTTGCGTCAGGTAAGCTTGTTCCAGCCGCTCCACGGCCCGGAGTGCGGCGCAGTTTGCCACGTGTTGTACAGATCGCCGTCCGATCCAACGCCGAACACTTCGAGCCGTCCGTCGGAATTGAGTTGCGCGCTGATGTGGCTCACCCAGCCGCCCAATCGCGCCCATCCGCTCCACGGTCCGGCGTGCGGCGCTGTTTGCCACATGCTGTAAAGCGCGCCGTCGCTACCAATGCCGAACACTTCGAGACGGCCATCGCTGTTGCGCATCGGTACGATTTGCTTCACCCAACCGCCGAGCCGATTCCATCCGCTCCACGGCCCGGCATGCGGACGTGTTTGCCACATGTCGTACAACGCACCGTCGCCGCCGATGCCGAACACTTCGAGCCGGCCATCGGAATTCACCGCCGACGCAATTTGTGACACCCAGCCACCGAGCTTATTCCAACCGCTCCATGGGCCGGCATGCGGATTGGTTTGCCAGATGTTGTAGAGCGCATTGTCGCTCCCGATGCCAAACACTTCGATACGTCCATCCGTGTTGAGCGCCGCCGAGATGTGCTTCACAACGCCACCGAGTCGATTCCAGCCGCTCCATGGGCCCGCGTGCGGATTGGTTTGCCACATGTTGTAGAGCGCACCATCGCTGCCGATGCCAAAGAGTTCGAGGCGTCCATCGGTGTTGCACACGACCTGCAGCTCCGACACCCAACCGCCGAGCTTATTCCATCCACTCCACGGACCAGCGTGCGCGTTGAGCTGCCATTTGTCATACGCGGCGTTGTCGGTGCCGATGCCGAAGATCTCCAGACGCCCATCGGTGTTGAGCGCCGTGCAGAGCGGTGCTTTCACGATACCGCCCAAATTGCCGATCTTGCTCCACGGGCCAGCGTGCGGGTGCGTCTGCCAGATATTCCACACGCCACCGCCCGTGGCTTCGACGAATGCTTCAAGTCGTCCATCACTGTTGATCGCCGTCGTTGATGCCAGGGTCGCCACGCGCGTCGTGTAGTACAGATCGACATCACCGCCAGCGTTGGCGTTGCTGATCACCCGACAGCTCTGTCCCACATCTGTTATGGCGTTGACGGCGCCCCACGTGATGGCGGGATGACCGGCACTCGTTTGCAGCTCGATGTTGAACATTGACGTGAAGTTCGTCTCGGGATAATCCGATGCTTGCTGCACGCCGTACGCTTCGAGCGTTTCGATGCACCAAGTCAACTGCTGTACGTTGCTGATTGGCAGATTGGTGTTCGCGATGCCAGTGAAGCTGCAGTTGTAGCTGAAGTTGCTGCCACTCTGTCCCGAGAGCGACATGACGCCGGTCAGCACATCTCCCGGATTGACGCGCACAAGATTCGTGTGGAAGGCCGGTCCACCTTGTCCGTCTACATACCAGCTCGCCACCGACCAATAGCTCCCACCGCCCGCGGCCGACGATCCCCATTGCAGCACGGGCTGATAGATCATCGTCGAATTCTGTATGCCATTGAACAGGAAGATGGTCTGTCCATGATCGGTGGACGGCGCGGGCGGCACGACCCATGACGTGCTGAAGCGCGAAACGGGATGTCCGGTGTTGTTGGTCCACGCCGCGTACACAATCCATCCAGTCCCTAACGCTGGAATGCGATCTGGGTGACGAAAGACGTTGCGCGGCATGAGCGGTTCGTTGCCGGCGCGGGTCACGAGCTTGCCCAAGTCCGAGACTTCGTGTCCGGTGTCGTGCATGAGGCGCATGTTGCCCGCCGTAAAGTCCAGGCGATGGCCTGGCTCGATGAGCTTGATCAGCGAGGGGCTGCGAAAGCCACCGGGAGTCAGCAGCAGCCCAACCTTTTGTGCGTCGATCGCCGCGAACGTGGCCGCGAGTCGCCCACCGGGTAGCGAGGCCGACGTACCTGGGCGCATACCCGCGGGTTCGTCGTCGATCGTCGCGCTGACATCGGACGCATGAGCAGTCGCTGCCATCTCGGCGCTGCTCGCCGGGGGACGCATGCCGTCTGGTTCACTGTCCGTCGCATTGACACTGCCATATGACATCATTGTCACATCGTCAACACGACCATTGCCATCGGGCATCTCAGGTAACGCGCGATTGCCGTCATTCACGGGGTGCATTTCCGGTGGCGCCGTGAAGTCGTTGACGATCTTTCCGGCGCCGGTGACCATCTTGCCCTGCTTGACGTGACGTACTGCGGAAGTGGGTCGCATCCCGCCAGGCGTGAGCGCTTCTTCGTCCTCTGTCGCGGCCATTGTCATCTCCTCGTGTATCGCGTGCCATGTCGACATACGTGACTGGCGGTCGCCTGCGTGTCTCGCGACGTACAGAGGGCAGCCGTCTGTGGAAGCACGACAGTGCGATCACTTGGAGATTGGTGCAAGCAATCTCTGGTGCCGCTCGCCGATGATGCTGGGTGTTTCCACACGACTCCACAATGTGGAAACAATCGAACGTACTCAGCAGGTGCGACGCACCGGTTAACGCTTGACTGCTTCCGATCGCAGAAAGTCGATACCGCCTGCCTGCTGACCGAGATCAACGCTCGCGACTTTTTTGAGCGAGCCCAAGTCGATCACGTCCATCGTACCGGGCTCAGAGCCCATGCCTTCTACTGAGATAAAGGCGTACCGATCATCGTCGGACACCGCGACGCCGTGCACGACTTTGCGTGTTGTCGGAATGCGCGCGAGTTCTCTGCCGCTCGCAATGTCAAACACAGACACCGATGCATCGCGCTTGTTGGTGGCGATCAATCGCGTGCCGTCATGGGTGACGCCGAGATTGTACACGCCGTTGCCGGCGGGAATGCGTCGTAGCATGGTCCACGATTTCGTATCGATCTCCACGATCTCGCTCGATTTGTTGCAGGCTACCCAGACGCGCGAGCCATCCTTCGACGGCTGCGCCCACGTTGGAGAACAAGATACGTCGCCCGGCTTCGGCGGCTCCATGCCATGCCCGCCCATGTCATGCCCGGTATGCGCATCGGCACTGCGCATCGGCGGCGCGCCCGTCATCCCCATCTCCTTGCCCTTGGTGAGAAAGAAGTGGCGACTGACACCGAGCGTGCCCGCGTCGATTTCGACCAACTCCTCGTCCATCATGCACGCCGAGTAATGCTTGGTGCCATCGCCATTGAGTCGTGAACCGTGCGGCATCGTGCAGGTGTTGATGCGCGCGATCTCCACCATTTCGTCAGCGGCAACGACGGAGACGTTACTGGTCTCCATTTCGCCGTGCAGGTTGAAGTTGACAACGTAGACGTAGAATCCATCTGGCGAGACTTGCGCCGTTGCCGGAAAATTACCGAGCATGACGCTGCCTTCGGCGGCGTTCGTTTCGGTGTTGTAGCGCGTGAGACGCCCATATGGCATTCCGTGCGCGGTGCTGATGAAGTAGTGCTTCCCGTCGGGCGAGACGGCGACGCCGTGCGGGCCCGCAACTTCGGTCGGCGAGTAGCCGACGTAGCGTTCGCGCTCGATGACGGCGCCCTTTGCACCGAAGCGCACCAAGGCAACGCGATCGACTGATTCACTGGCGACGTACACGAGATAGTCGCGTTGTGGTGCCGACGTTACAGACCCTGACGCATCCGATGCTGACGAAGGCACGCGCTGCGCCGACATCGCTATGGGCAACATGGCGCCAATCGCCGCCGAGTAACGAAACGGTCGCATGGCTACGGCACCACTTTGGTGATGGGTTTGGGTTCGATGCGTACGATATAGAGGCCGGTGTTCATGTCGTTGATGTACGCAAGCCCGTTTCTGACAACAACGCCCCACGTCATAGTGTTGTTTGGAATGAACCCTTTCGGATCCGACGGACTGACATGCGCGATCTCGCGTTGCTGCGCGCGGAGGTCACCCCGCAGTTCGCCAGAAATATCGAAGGCGCGAAAGCCTGCGTTGTACGCGCCCATGTACAGTGTGTCGCCGGCAATCCAGATATTGTGTACGCCGCCGTCTTCCGGCTCGTAGTACGCCACCGACTTTGGGTGGAGGATATCGCTCACGTCTACTACCTGCAGTCGTCCGTACGCGCGGCCGGTTTGCTTCTCTTCCAACGCCATGATGTCTTTCATCGTGAAGACTTCGTCCGCAATGAAGACGTAGTTGCCCTTTCGCCATGCGGTGTGCGTGCCGCGAATGAACCCCGGACCACCGACCGCTTCGACCGGCTTATAGAGCGCGTTGAGGTCGTACTTGAACTGCGACACGAACTGCGGATTGGACGGCGAGCCACCTTTCACGCCGTTGCCGATATCGAGCATCACGAGGCCATCGTTCCAGTAGCTCGCGTACACCATGCCGTCACGCACATCGATGTCATGGAGTGTGCGCCCCGCATCACTGCTCGGCGTCTTCCATTCGGCGACTTGTTTCGGATGCGCGGGATCATTGATATCGATGATGTGCAGTGCGCCGGTGCCGTCGTTGGTGAGATAGACGTGCGTGCCGAACTTCGGCTGCGTGTAGATGTAGGCCGAGTGTACGCCGGCGGTCACACCATCGGTGAACTCGCCGACGACCTTCGGATGCAGCGGATCCTCGAGCGTTGCGATGACAATTCCATTCTTTCGGTTGTCCGCACCTTCGCGCGTGATCACCATGACCTTGCCATCTTCGGATGTCATGATGTCGTTGATCGTGCGCGCGTTCACGACGACTGAGTCAACGATCGTCGGCTTGGCCGGATCCGCGACATCGATGACGTAGACGCGATCGCCGCCAAGGATGGTGCCGAGGTACGCGACTTTGCCGTTGGGATGCACCCAGACTTCGGAGGTGGAGAAGGCACTCCGCACGACAGAACCGACGACAGTGGCTGGGCGCTGCACATCGCGCGCGACGAGCGTGACAGTTGTCTGCGCGACATTCGCGCCGATCAGCGCAGTTACCGTGTACGTACCCGGCTCGTAGCCAACGAACGTGCCGTCCGGTTCCAGTTCACCTTTGCCCGGCGAGAAGCTCCACGTGGGGGTGATGCCGGCGATCTCCTTTCCCACAGCGTCTTTGGCGACGGCTTTGAAATGAATTACGTCGCCGGTACGACCAGATGGTTTGCTCGGAGTGAGTGCGATCGATTTGACCCGCGTGCTGACGACGTCGATGGACATCGTGCGCGACACCGCGCCCACGGTGGCCGTGATCGTGGTATGTCCGGCGCCGACAGCGTTGATCGTTCCCGTACGATCGACCGTGGCAATCGCCGGTGAGGCACTCGTCCACGAGACAACATCACGTCGAATATCACCTGTTTTCGAGAGCACCTGTGCTGATGCCAGCAGCGTCTGTTGCGGCACTAAGCGTACGGCCGCTGGAGCGACGGTGATGGATGCGGCAGGACCCGCGATGACGGAGACGTCTATCTTCTCGATGATCGGCTTGAGTCCCGGTTGAATCGCCGACACGATGACCGGAATGGTGCTGACCGCGCCTGCGCGAACAAAGCCCGTGCTGTCGACTGTGCCTTGAAACGGAAAGTCGGTTTGCTGAAAACGAATGCGTACATTACTCACTGGCTTGCCGTCTTTGTCGACCACCAGTGCCTTGAGCTGCAGCGTTTCGCCAACGACCACGTGTGCCGGCGTTGGCGTGATGATCACGCGCGCGGCGGTTTGTGCGGACGCAACGAGCGGCAATGCGAGCGAAATGATTGCGCTATGAAATACGTACCGAGGCGTCATGGCACTACCTTGGTGACAGGCTTCGGCTCGATCTTGATGATCCACAGTCCGTTGTTGTCGTCGTTCACGTATGACAAATTGTCTTTCGGATTGACGACTACGCCCCACGTCATCGCAGAATTCTTGACGTGACCATCCATGTCGGCTGTGTTGAGATGACCGATCTCGCGACCTTGGGCACGCAGGTCGCCGCGTAGCTCGCCAGAGATATCGAAGACGCGGAAGCCGGCGTTGTATGCGCCCATGTAGAGCGTATCGCCGGCAACCCACACGTTGTGTACGCCACCATGTTCGGGCTCATACCACGCGATCGACTTGGGATGTTCGATGTCGCTGACGTCGAGCACCTGCAACCGCCCGTACGCGCGCTCCGCGGCTGCGTCCTTCGTGCCCTTGGGCGCCGCAGCAGGAAACACTTCGTCGGCGATGAAGACGTAGTTTTTGTGACGCCATGCGGTGTGCGTCCCGCGGATGAAACCGGGTCCTCCATCGACTTCAACCTGCTTGTACAACGCGTTGAGATCGTATTTGTACTGCGTCACCATCACCGGCTTCGTTGGCGAGCCACCCTTCATGCCGTTGCCGATATCGAGGATGACCAACCCATCGTTCCAATAGCTCGCGTAGAGCAAACCGTCGCGGATGTCGATGTCATGCAACGAACGTCCTGCGTCGGGACGACCTTCGGTTTTCCAGCGCGCTACTTCTTTCGGATGATACGGATCGTTTACGTCGAGCACATGCAGCGCGCCCGTGCCGTCATTGGTCAGATAGATGTACGTGCCGTACTTCTCCTGCTTGTTGACGAACGCGGAATGCACGCCGCCCGTGACTCCGTCCGTAAACTCGGCGATCGGCTTGGGGTGCGCGGGATCTTCGAGCGAGCAGATAACGATACCGTTTTTGCGATCGCTCGCCCCTTCACGCGTAAACACCAGAAACTTTCCGTCAGGAAAGGTCATCACATCGTTGACGCGCCGCGTGTTCGAGATGACCGAGTCCGTAACCGTCGGCTTCGACGGATCGCTGATGTCGATGGCGTAGAGTACATCACCACCAGAGCCAGATCCCAGGTATGCGTGCTTGCCGTCCGGATGGATCCACACTTCTTCGGTGCTGAAGCGGCTGCGCGGTAAGCGACCGACGAGCGACAACGGACGACGGACATCGCGCTCCGCCAGCGTGATCGTCGATTGCACACTACGCGTACCAAACGATGCCGTCACCGTGTACTCGCCGGCTTCATAACCAACGAATGCACCGTCGTCGTCGATCTGTCCGTGACCGGGCGAGAAGCTCCAGGTTGGTGTGAGATCAGTCACGCTCGTGCCGCGCGCATCCTTCGCGTTCACCGCAAAGCGCACGACATCTCCCGTACGCGCGTCCACGTTGGCGGGCGTCAGTGAGAGCGCACCAAGCGCGCTCGCGACCACACGTACCGACAGCTTCGAGGTCGCAGCGCCAGCGATCGCGCTGATGGTGGTGCTGCCAACACCGACCGCGGTGATCAGTCCGACTTCATTGACGGTTGCGATCTTTGCGTTCGCGCTCGACCACGTCACGCGATCGGCGCGCTTGTCTCCAGCGGACGAATACACGCGACCAGTCGCGCGCAATCTCTGGCCGGCGACGAGTCGTGCCGTTGCCGGTGAGACATCCATGCGCGACGCCGGACCTGGGAGCGCGCGAATCTCCACGACTTCAAATTTTGGCTTCGTGCCCGCCATCGTTGCCGTCACCGTCACTGGCAGAATCGCGGTGGCGCCCGACGTCACCAGCCCGAGCGAATCGACGCGTCCTTCGAAGCGCGCCGACCCGCCGAGTCGATAGCGAAAGGTGACGCCCTTGATGACGTTGTTTTGCGCGTCACGTGCCTCCGCGCTGAGCCGTAGGGTGTCGCCCGCCGTCATCGTGCGGCTCGCGGGCATGACGACGATACGGGCGATTTCCGGCACGGGCGCCGCCTGCGCGAAGACGTTAGCGGAGACTACCGGGAACGCGAGCAGTGCAACGAGAAGTTTCATTGGCCGACCTATCGAAAGGGATACATAAAACTCGTTTCCCGAGTGGACGGTCGGCAAGGCGTCGGAGCAAGCTTTCACCGGTCCGACGCCATGGAACCACATTATTCCACGCTGAACGGCAACCAGCGAGTGATCAGATACATATGCTCATCGACAGACAACGCCGTTCGACATCAGGTAATACGTTCCGTCCGGAAAGAAGAGCTGCACGCAGTCACCGTTATTTCCATATACACCGCTGCTCCGTCCCCAGTACAGGGTACTGGCCGTGTTGATGCCGCTGCTTGTATAGATGCGGAGTGTGCCGCCGGGGCGTAGCGTTGTACCAGCGGGAATCGTGAACCGATCGCCGGCGTTGTTCTTGATGAAATGCCCAGTTAAAGAGTACGAGGCACCAGCAAACACCGTCGGATCGATTTTCAGGTCTACGTATTCGTTGTTCGGGCTCACGTTGTCGTCCGGCCCAGCGAAGATCCACGACACGATACCGACGGGTTTCTTTCCCGGACCACTTTGCGCGCTGTTGAGAGGCGCCAGCGTCGTATCACGTCCGATGCGCACGAGCGGTGCCTGACCGGGCAGCCAGAGAAAGAGACTTTTTGCACCAAGCGGGTTTGCTTCCCACGGATCGATGCCGGGTCCGGTCCAACCATAGGGATCGACGGTGATGTTACGACCGGTTTCGTAGCGAACCAGCTGGAAGTGCAGATGAGGTCCGCTTGAGCAGCCTGTGTTGCCGGAGAGTCCGATCGGAGCACCAACCGTCACCGTTTGTCCGTTGGCGACATCGATGCGACTCAAGTGATCATATCGAATGAAATACCGGCTGTTGCCGGGCAGTGTCGCGATCAGATTGACGGTCGTTTGATCGACGTTTCGATTGAGCGCCGGGCAAAAGAAGTTGCCAGTGACGAGCTGAATGGTACCGGCCACCGCCGCGATCAATGGTGTACCTTCGGCCATCTGAAAATCGTAGCCCGAATGACTGCTGAATGCCGCGATGCGCTCCCCCCACGACGATACGAAGTACCCGTTCATATCGACAAACTCCTCCGGCGTATCGTGGTCCATCGGGTTTGAGACGAGGAACTCGCCGGCGAACGGTTTGCTGAGAAACGGCGCCGCATTCACCACCACGTTGACGCTATCGGTCTTTCCCTCGGACGATGCGCGAATGTAGCTCGCCCCGGAGCTGATCCCGGTGACGACGCCGTTCGATGACACCGTTGCACGCGCCACGGTTGCCGACGACCAATTCACCGTGCGACCGGTTAGCACATTTCCTGCGGCATCTTTCAGCGCGACGGCGAGCGCGACGGTTTCGCCAACAAGAATGTTGGGTGCGACCGGCGAGACCGTAATCGCTGCAACCGGAGCCGGGAGCGCGGCTACCGTGATGAGCGCGCTGTCGCTTTTGCCTTCGCTCGTCGCGCGAACGTATGCAGTACCCGCGGTAATCCCTGTGACGAGTCCAGACGCGGAGACTGATGCAGTGGCGATGGACGCGGATGCCCAGGCGATGGCGCGGTCGGTCAACACGGTGCCTGATGCCGCGCGCACGGTCGCTGACAGCTGCACCGTGCCGCCGACGAGGATCGAGCCGGTCGCCGGCGACACGACCACGGCACCGACGGCCGGCGGCAGCACTGGCGGTGTCGGCGTAACGGCGCTGTCCTGTCCGCCTCCCCCGCAGGAAGCGAGGATCGTGATGCCGATGGGGAAGAGAATTCGACGCATCCGTAGCCTCATAGCAAAATGACCTAATGGACTAGTCTGCCGATCAGCGTTGCGCATCGGCACGAGCACTTCAGCGTACCACTTGTGAAAAACGTACCGTGGCGACCGAGCACGCGCGAATGCCTGTGTATTGACGTGAAAGTATGGTGCACCCTTTCACCGTTAATTCGAAACCTGCTGCGGTTCGTTGTTGCATTACTTATTCAGCGTCTCGATTTATTCTATGCCTTCACTAGCCCCACTGCGCTTCGTGCCAACCTCTCTCCTCAACCGTGTCGATCACATCGTCTACGCGACGACCGACTTGGAGCACACGATTGAAGTCATCGCCGAGCAGTTGGGGGTCACGCCGTCTGTTGGTGGGGCGCACCCTGGTCGCGGCACTCGGAATGCGCTCCTCGCGCTTGGTCCGCTGTCGTATCTCGAAATCGTTGGACCGGATCGAGACCAACCCGACCACGCCACGCCCCGTTGGTTTCGTATCGATACGCTGACGGCACCGCGCCTCGTCACCTGGGCCGCCAACAGTGCTGACCTCGTAGCGTTCCGCGTCCGCGCGCTCAAGGCGGGCGTGATGCTTGGCGATGTAGCCTCAGGTTCACGGCAGCGGCCGGATGGCAGCATGCTCGCATGGACGCTGACCGATCCCACACCGCTCCGTGACGATGGTATCGTCCCGTTCTTCATCGATTGGGGCACATCCGCTCATCCAGCAACGGCGTCTGCAAAAGGGTTAACGCTGATCGGACTCCGCGCCGAGCATCCCGACGCGCTGCGCGTTCGCACGAGACTCGATTCGCTGGGCCTTCCACTCGACGTACGCGACGCAGCATCGCCTGCCCTGATTGCGACCATCGACGGTCCACGTGGTGAGTTCGTACTACGCTGAACGTTGCTCGCACTCGATCAGGCGTTCGCACAACCATTCAGCGTGCACTACACATGACTCGTGTCATTGTCTCATGGAGCGGCGGGAAGGACAGCTCGATGATGGTGCAGCGTTTGCGCGCTGACCCCGACATCTAGATCGTGGCGCTGTTGACGTCCGTTTCAACGGTCTTCTCTGCGCCAATTTCAGTCACGTTGGGCGAACGTGTGCGTCGCGACGAACGATTCGAATACTGCGACTTATATGATGACGAAGCCGACGATGCACCGGCGATGGTGCGATGACCGTGTTGCGCGGCCTCACGATCGCAGGCGTTCCGGTTCTGCTCGGCGTACCACAACCGCCGAACCGACCGCTGCCCGTGGTGCTCTGGTTTCACGGCTTTCGTGCCGACGCACTTGCGCACGCGCAGCAGCTAGAACGATGCAGCGACGCGGGCTTTCTTGCCGTCGGCGTTGATGCCATTGGTCACGGTGCGCGACGTGACGAACAGCTTAGTGCACGCGTCGCGGAGAGCGATGGCCACGTGATGCAGATTATGCGCGAACAGATTGCGTTAACGATCGTCGAACTCCCGGCGCTGGTCGAAGCGCTCGTGCGCGATTTCGGCGCTGATCGTACTCGTGTCAGCGTCGTTGGTACTTCAATGGGCGCATTTCTGGCGTACGAGCTACTCGCATCGTCGTTCTCGGTGCATGCCGCGGTGGCGCTCCTCGGCTCGCCGATGCACGTCTCGTTCGACGCACTCGTGCACGCGTGCGACAGAACCGCGCTCCTGAGCATCACCGCGGAGCATGACGTGAACGTGTCCCCCGACGCTGCATTGGCGCTTCACGCACGACTGGGTGATGACGCGCGACATCACATACTACGCGGCTCAGGACATCTCACGTCGCGCGAACACTGGCATGAAGCGATGGAACTGACGTTCGTATTTCTTGATCGTCACGCGCGCTGACCGTCGAGGGGAAGGAAAGTCACGTCTGGACTCACCACCTCGTGGAGCGCGCGTGAGCGCAATGTCAATTGTGTTTTACGCGGTCTTGCGGCGACGTGCCATCACCACGAGACCAGCGAGTCCAGCGCCCAGCAAGAGCACGCTTGACGGTTCCGGAACGACCGTTGCAACGCCGAACGTCGCCACCAGTCCACTGCCTCGCGCACTTGCCGTGTTGCCGAACGGCACGTTCGCATTGGACGACGTTGCAACCAACGTAGACTGATTGCCAATGGGATCGGAGAACGTATCGAAGGTGGCGCGTCCCGATGCGAACTGCGAACCGACCGGCGTGAAGTCGATATCGATGAGCAGGTTGCCCGCCGACGGATTGTAGTTGAAGACACCGCCGCCGGTAAACGTGATTGTTGGCGCGGTGGTGGTCGCGTTTGCAATCACCACAGTGCCAATCAGCGTACGGTTGGCCAGCGTTTCATTGGCCGCCGGGTTGCTGAAGTTGTACGAAGCGAGCGTGGTCGTGGTGGTGTTCAAGAAGAGCGAGAATGTGCCCTGTTGAAACGTGCCCGTCGAGTTCGCGGTGCGGTAAAACGTGACCGCATTGAACGTGGAGGGACCGGTGAAGTACGACGCCGACAGAAACTCCTGAAATTTCGTGTAGCCGGCGGACTGTCCAAGTGGATAAGTACTGCCTTGTCCCGAACCCGGAGTGCCGACGGTGACCTGCGCAGCAGCACTACTGAGAGCAACGACAGAAGCGACCAGCAGTCCAGCGACGCGCGCGAACGATCTCATGCATAGCTCCCGAAAGGAAGGTGAGTGTTCAAGCGCTACGCCGCACAGTCGAAATCGGATCTCTAGGTCACCTTTGCCTTGCGATTCATTTTGTGAGTGGCCGGCAACGCACCGTTATCGACGCACCGACTCGTCGTCGATCAAACTTGCGATACGCTTCA
>JBBQDB010000001.1:0-83066 GCA_038319245.1 Gemmatimonadales bacterium | reverse complement strand
CGTCGGCCTCTGGCTATGCGGTGTATTACGCGACCGCCAACACTTTGGTCGCCGCGGTGCCCACTGGAAGTGCAAGTCGGTTACCGGCCGTTGCGGTGTCGCCAGTCGAAGACAACGGCGAACAGTGGTTTCGCGTGACCGTCGGCGCGTTTGAGTCGCGACTTGCTGCGGATTCGTTGCTCGCACAACTGCGTCGTGAAAAAGTGCTCGGCGCGGGAAGTATCCTTCGCGTGCCGTATGCGCTGCGTCTCGATACCGGGGTGCCGATGCCACAGGCGCGGCAAAGGATTTCGCAGTATGCGAGTCGTGCGATTACTGCCTATGCCCTGCGACAGGCTGACGGCACGTCGACCGTGTTCACAGGCGCATTTGAAACACCGGCGCAAGCGACGTCGCTCGCGAATTCACTCAAGCAGGTCGGCATCACGCCGGTGCTGGTTTACCGAACGGGGAGAGCGTTTTAAGTGCGGCTCACGAAGCTCGAAGTACACGGATTCAAGGCGTTCGCCGACCACACCGAGTTCTTGTTTGAACGCGGGGTGACGGCGATCGTCGGACCGAATGGCAGCGGCAAGTCGAATGTCTCCGACGCAGTGCGCTGGGTACTGGGCGAGCAGCGCGCGCGAGCGATGCGCGGTGCGAAGATGGAAGACGTGATCTTTCACGGCTCGTCCGCGCGCAAGCAGGTGAACATGGCGGAAGTGTCGCTGCACTTCGAGAATAATGACGGCGAGTTACCGGTCCCGTTTAAGGAAGTAGTGCTGACGCGCCGCCTGCTTCGCTCGGGCGAGAGCGAGTATCTGCTCAATCGCGCCCCGTGTCGCTTGCGCGACATTCAGGATCTCGTGCGTGGCACAGGTCTCGGCGCGGACTCCGGTGTCGTCATCGAAAGCAAGATGATCGATGCGCTGCTCTCCGACCGTCCCGACGAACGTCGGGAACTGTTCGAAGAGGCCGCGGGTGTCGGGCTCTATCGCGATCGTCGTCGGAGTGCCGAGCGTCGACTGGAGGAAACGTCCGTCGACTTGGCACGCCTCGATGACTTGATCGCGGAAGTCCAGAGTCAGGTGCGCTCGTTGTCCCGGCAGCGCCGTCGCGCCGAACGTCACGCCGAACTCATGTCGCGTCGCTTCCAGGTTGAGCTATCGTTGGCGACACGCGAAATGGCGGCGTGGCGCGACGAGCTGACAGCGCTTGATGCGCGACTCATCGAACTGCACGCCGACGGACCCGGCTCGGACGAAGCGATTCATGCGGCCGAGGGCGCGCGTGAAGCCGCACACGGCGCACGCGCGGCAGCCGAGGCGAGCCGCCTTGAGCTGGCGCGCTTGTCGAGCGAGCAGCGTGACAAAACACAAAAGTTGGAGCGCGAGCTCGCCGTCGCCGAAGAGCGGCAGCGGAGCACGTTGCAGCGTCGGCAGCGCGCGGAAGAAGAGCGGAAAGAGAACGAAGCGTTCGGGCAGCGGCTGCGCGAAGATCGCGAGCGAGCCGTCACGGATCGGTCCACGTTGGAGCGTGAGTTGCTCGAAGCGGGAGAGGCGCTGGCTCAGCGCATTGCCGTCGAGCAAACGACGCGCGAGGCCGTGCAGCGCGCCCGCACGTCCGTCGATCAGCTGGAGCGACAGGTACGAGAGCATCGCGACCAAGCACGTCGTCTCGAGCTCGATCGGGAAGGCGCCGGTCGCGAACTGTCCGAAACGCAGCAGCGTCGTGATGTGCTCGAGCATGAACGCGAGCAATTGGCGGATGCCTTTGCGACCATTGAGCGTGAGTTGATCGCGGCGGCCGAACAAGTGTCCGTCACGCAGTCGGCCGCGCTCGACGCGACGCATGCACTCGAAGGCGCACGACTCGCGGCCGCAAGTGCACGCACCGCCGACAGCGAATCGCGCAGCGCACTCGCGACGATCGTGCAGCAACGCACGGCGCTCGAAGGGCGCGTGCATGCGCTCGAAGCGCTTGAACGCGAGCGCGTTGGCTTGGCGCCGTCTGCCGCCAAGCTGCTCAAGGAACGCGAGCGATTCGGCGCCGGCGCAGTGCTCGGCCCGCTCACCGACTTCCTGACCGCTGACGGCGACGCGGCAAAGCTCGTCGAGCGCTACCTCGGTGCGACGATGCATGCGATCGTCGTGCGCGACGGCGCGGCCGCGTCGGCCGTGCGCAAATGGCACACGGAAACGCAGCCTGGACCGCTGCTGCTGCTGCCCGTCGATGTGGTCGCGGAGCTCGGTGTCGATGCCGACGCGCTGGCGAGTCGTGTGAAGGCGACCGGTCCCGGTGTATCCTGGGTTCGTGCATTGCTCGGCAAGGTCAAGTCGATCGATGCGGGCGAAGCCTTCGTCGATGAACGTGGTGCCGTCTTCCTTCCCGGTACCGCCAGTGGCCCGGGGCCGCTGCAGCGGCGCGCCGAACTGACGCGCCTCGAGTCGGAACTCGCAGCCGCAGAGATTCGTCGCGAAGAAGCGTTTGTCGCCGCGGACTCCGCGCGCATCGCACTCGCCGAAGCGGACAAAGCGTCGCAGGCTGCGATGGAGTTGTCGAATCGCGCGCAGCAGGATGTGCGGCGCGCCGACGAAGTGCACAAAGAAATCGGACGTCGCAAGGAACGGGCGGAGCGCGAAGTACAGCAGTCAACGGCGCTCGCCGAGCGACTGGTCACGCGCATTGCCGAACTCGAAGCGCGCACCACGCAGCTCGCTGCTCAGGCCGAAGCGTTGCACGCGCGGGCGGGCGAAGCGGACACCGCGATTGCCGGCGCGCGTGAGACCATGGCGACCGCCGATCGCGAGCAGGATCAGGCGCGCGAAGCGCGCGCGATGTGGCAGGTCACACAAGCACAGGCGCAGGCGCGGCTTTCGGTCGCGGTGGATCGCGAAAAGCGTTTGCTCGAAGAAGACTCGACCGCCGCGGCGCGCCTGGAGTCGTTGGCCAAGGAGCTCTCGTCGTTGTCGACGGCCGATCAACAGTTGGCCGAACAGCTTGCGGCGTGGCGCACCGAATTGGATACGCAACAGAAGACCGCCGCGGATGCCGATGGTCGCCTCGCCGATGCGGAGAAGAGTGTCGCCGCGTCAACGGCGGCGCTTGATGCGGCCGAAGCCATGCTGGATGAAGCACGTCGCCGTGCGGCGTCGTTGGGCGAACAGCTGCATGGCGCGCAGTTGCGTCACACGGAGCTGTCGGGACGTCGCGAAGCGATTCGTCAGCGTCTCGAAACGGAGTGGCGTCGCTCGATCGACGATCTGCTCACCGGGTTCGTCGAACTCGAACTCGAAACCGACGAACTGCGCACGGAAGCAAAATCGTTGCGCGAGTCACTCGACGAGTTGGGACCGGTGAATCCGCTCGCCATCGAAGAGCACGAGGAAGAGCAGCGTCGCCTCGAGTTCCTCACCGGCCAGCGCAACGACCTCGTGGCTGCGAAGCAGTCGTTGCATCAGGCCATTCGTGAAATCGACAGCACGGCACGCGAACTGTTTCTCGTCACCTTCTCCCAGGTCCGCGAAAACTTCCGGCAGATTTTTCTCACGCTGTTTGGTGGTGGCGAGTGCGATCTGCGTCTCGAGAATCCGGACGCGCCACTCGATTGCGACATCGAAATTCACGCATCGCCGCGCGGCAAGAAGACGCAGCGCATTCACCTGCTGTCGAGCGGTGAGCGCGCGTTGGTCGCGTTGTCGCTGTTGTTCGGCATCTTCCTCACCAAGCCGAGCCCGTTTTGCTTGCTTGACGAAGTGGACGCCCCGCTCGACGATCAGAACATCGGGCGCTTTGTGAAGATGTTGAACCAGTTCAAGTCGCGCACACAGTTCATCGTCATCACGCACAATCCGCGCACGACCACCGAAGCCGCCGACGCGGTTTATGGTGTGACGATGCAGGAGCCTGGCGTATCGTCGATCGTCAGCGTTCGCCTGCGCGGCGGCGCCGTACTCGATGAGAGTCCGGCCGATGCGGCGACGACCTCCGTCCCCGACATCAGCCCGCAGCCGACGGATCGTGACGGTGCAACGGATGATGCGAACAGCGACGCGACGGTGATCGGCGAAGAGGATGCCGCGCATAGCGTCGCACTTGACGGAATACCCAACGACGGATCGGACCACGCGTCCGGGCCGGCGTAGCTCGCTGATGCTGCTGGCGACGCGCTCGCGTCGTCTGCGCCTGTGGGCAGTGGCGACCTTGCTCTCCGCACTGGCCGCCACTGCAGCGCGCGCGCAAACCGTCGTACTCACGGCGCCGGTCGAGCCGGCACTAACGACTATCACGCCGCTCGTATCGGTGCGGGCGGCTGGCTTCGGCGCGTCGCGTCCGCTCCGCGTGTCGGTCCAGGTCAGCACGTCAGCAGACTTCTCGAGCGGCATCGTGCTCGACTCAGCGTTCACGAGCGCGGACACGATTGTCGCCGTGCAGATCACGCGACCGCTGCCCAGTGACGCGACGGTCTACCTGCGCGCGATCGTCGAATCACCGTCCGTCGCTGCCATCACATCGTCGGTCATCGGTCCGAAGCGCGTGCCCGTCTGGCTTACTCTCGTCACACCGAACTCACCGAACGGCGACATCTTCGATATTCGCCAGCCGCTGTTTGTGTGGCGCAGTCCGTCGGTTACGCCTAAAACCGGAACGTGGACGTACGACCTCGAAATCACGACGCAGGGGCGCACCGAAGTCGCCGCGGGCGGACTTCGGGATACGACGTTCAGACCACCGACCAATCTGCAGGCGAATACGTCGTACAAATGGAGTATTCGAGCGACACTTGGCACGGCCGCGGTAGTGAAGCAGTCAAACATCGGGACGTTCCTCATCATCGACCCGCCGCTGCCGACGACGACGATCTTTTATCAGAATTTTCCAAACCCGTTTCCGTCCGCGAACGCGTTCGCGACTTGCTTCTGGTTTGACCTCGGAGAACCGGGCGGTCACGTCTCCATCGATGTCCTCGACCTGCGTGGCAACTTCGTACGCAGCGTGGTCAGCGCGTTCGACCAGACGCTGAGTTTTCCGCCGGGACGGTACGGCCGCGGATTGGTGGGCGCGGGCAGCAATTGCGACAATCGCTTTGTGTGGGACGGGACCGCGGCCGACGGCCGCACCGTCGCCCCTGGTGTGTACCTCGTGCGTTTCAAAGTCGGCACCAGCGCACCCATTTTCCGGAAGGCGCTCTTCCGGCCACAGTAGCGCGACGGCACGCGATGCGACTCACCACGATCGGCACGGGTACCGCCGCCCCGCATCCAACACGCGTCGCGGCGGCGCACTTGGTGGAATCCGGGGATGTGCGACTGCTGCTCGACTGCGGAAGTGGCACCGTGCACCGCATGGCCGCACTCGGCGTCGCCTGGCCGAGCATCACGCACGTGGCCATCACGCACTTTCACGCCGATCACATCGCGGATTTGCCGATGTTGTTGATGGGCTGGCGGTGGGGGCAGCTCCCCCCGCGATCGGAGCCCGTTACGCTGTATGGCCCGGTCGGTATCGCGGCGCTGCCCGAGCGCATGGCGGGTGTCTACGGCGCGTGGATGACGGCGCCCGGCTTTCCGCTCACCGTCCAGGAAATGGCGCCGTTTGGTGAGGTCGCGCTCAATTCGACGGTCATTCTCCGAAGCTGTCCGGTACCGCACACATCGGAGAGCATGGCATATTCCGTGAGTGACGGCAGCGTACGAGTCGTGTACACCGGCGATACCGGATACAACGAGTCGCTCGCGGACTGGGCGACGGGGTGTGACGTGTTGCTGGCCGAATGTTCGCTTCCCGACGCGATGGCCATTCAAGAGCATTTGACACCGCGGCAGGTCGGGGCGTTGGCGGCGCGGGCCGCTACGCGTCAACTCGTGCTGACGCACTTCTACCCGCCCGTCGAGCGGATCGACATCGTTGCCGAAGTAGCTGAGCACTACCCTGGGCCAACGGTCCTCGCGACCGACGGCTGGTTTACCGAATTCTGACGATATCCGAGGACGTGCCATGCTGGTCGTAATGCAGTCGAACGCGAGCGAGTCCGATATTCAGCGCGTGTGTGACGAGATCGTGCGGCAGGGCTTCAAGCCGATGCCGATGCCCGGGTCCACGCGCATGGCGATCGGCTTGCTCGGCGATGATTCCAAGATCGACTGGGGACACATCGAAGGACTCCCATCGGTGAGCAGTGTGCTCATCGTCCAGCAGCCCTATCGGCAAGCCGCGCGCGAATGGAAGACGGAGAACACGATCGTCGAGATCGCGCCGGGCGTGCGCGTCGGCGGCGACGAAATCGTGGTCTTCGCGGGCCCGTGCTCAGTCGAAAGCGAGGAGCAAATCCTCGCATCCGCACGTGCCGTTCGCGATGCCGGCGCGACGGCACTGCGCGGCGGTGCGTTCAAGCCACGTTCTTCACCGTACGCGTTTCAAGGACTCGGCAAGAAGGGGCTCGAACTCCTCGCGCTTGCGCGTGAAGTGACCGGCCTCGCAATCGTGACCGAGGCGATGGACGAGCATGGTGCTGACCTCGTCGCCGAATACGCCGACTGCATTCAGATCGGCGCACGTAACATGCAGAACTACTCGTTGCTGCGTCACGTCGGTAAGCTCGGCAAGCCGGTGCTGATCAAGCGCGGCATGGCGGCAACCATCAACGACCTGCTGCTCAGCGCCGAGTATGTGCTGTCGGAAGGCAATCCGAACGTAATTCTCTGCGAACGTGGCGTGCGCACGTTCGATTCGGCGACGCGCAATCTGTTCGACCTCACGGCGATTCCCGTCGTGCACAAGCTCTCGCATCTGCCCATCGTGGCCGACCCGAGCCACGGCACGGGACTGCGCGACAAGGTTACGCCGATGGCGCGTGCGGCCGTTGCCGCTGGTGCCGACGGCATCCTCGTCGAGGTACATCCGACGCCCGACAAGGCGCTCTCGGACGGCGCGCAATCGTTGTATCCGGAGCAGTTCGTCGAGTTGATGCGGCAGCTGCGACTCATCGCCGGCGCGATCGAGCGCACGATTGCGCCCACACCAGCGCTCGCGCCCGCCGCGGGCGCGTGAAAGCGCGCGCGTGAGTGCGCCTGAGCACGCATGCGTGAAGCCATCGGGGCACGCGCCATCGCGCACGGGGTATCACGGGTCATGAAGACTCAAACTCGTGCCGCCGTGGTGGTCATCAGCATGGTCGCGACGTCGTGGTCGCGCGTCGCGTCGGCGCAATCCGCCGATGCGTCGTACGACCGTGTCGCGAAGGCTTGGGCCGCACAGCATTCGCTCGAAGCTAAATTTGAGCAAAAGATCACCAACCCCCTGCTTGGGCGTACGGTCTCCTCGCGCGGGCTCTTTCAGCAACAGCGCCCCGGGAAGGTCTCGATCACCTTCACCGATCCGGTCGGTGATCGCATTGTGGGTGATGGTACGTCGCTGTGGGTCTACCTCCCGAGCAGCACACCGGGACAAGCGCTCAAACTACCGGCGGATGCGGATGGTGCGATTGTCGCCGATTTGCTCGGGCAATTGCTCGAGGCGCCGCGCAAGTCGTTCACCATTTCCGGCGGCGACGCTGTCACCATCGACGGACGCGCGACGCATCGCGTAATGTTGGTGCCAAAGAATGCGCCTAACGCTCCATTTCAGAAGGCCACGTTGTGGCTCGACGATCAGGAGCCGCGGCCCATTCGCGTGCAGGTCGTCGACGCACAGGGCGTGGATCGCAGCATTACGTTGCTGACGTGGACACCGAACGCCACGCTGCCGAAAGACGCGTTCACGTTCACGCCGCCTAAAGGTGTGAAGGTCGTCACGAAGATTCCGGGCATCAACTAAGCCCGCTCGAATCCGAATACGAACCCGTTTCCGACTCTGCTTACGGCGACGTCGGAGCTTCGATTGTCTTGGCTTGCTGTTCGACGCGTGCAAAGACATCGCGCGGTGTGCGAGATCCCTGCATGAGCTGACTCGCCTTTTGCAGCACGATATCGTCCTGCGCGCGACGCAGGAATTCCGCCTCTGCGCCAAACGCGACGCGCGTCATTTCGTAGCCGACGGAGCGCGAAATCCACGGAGATGCCGCGTCGAAGATGGCGCGATCCGGCGCTACTTTGCGCGTCTGCAAGTCGGTGTAGAGCGCGCTGAGCATCGCGGGCGTGACCGGATCGGTTGGCGCTTTGAGCGTGCGCTTCACCGACGTGGCGAGCTTCGCAATGGCGTCGCGATACGCCCCCAAATTCTTGCCCATCGCGCGCGCCAACGCCTGCACCGGCAACGGCGTCGCGGAGTCGCCGGCAATGACGTCGGGGGTGATTCCACCACCGCCGAGCACCGACCGGCCCGCGTCGGTACGAAAGCGCGGACGCATGGTGTCGGCTGGAAGCGCGACGGGGCCGATGCTTGTGGGCGGATCGTCATCACCATGCGGCGCCGCCTTGCTGATGCTGCGGCCGACCGGTGTGTACCATCGCGCGGTCGTGAGCCGGAGGGCGCCGCCGGACATGAGCGGATACACGTTCTGTGCGCTGCCCTTACCGAACGAGGTGGCACCGACGACCAGTGCCCGATCGTGATCCTGCAGCGCGCCCGCAACGATCTCCGACGCGCTCGCGCTCCCCTTGTCTACCAGCACCGTGATCGGCAACGTCGGCCAGCGCTGTTGCTCGTGATCGGTGAACGTCTGCGGTGTTGAGCCTGGTCGTGAACGAAGCTGGACAATGCTCTGTCCCGGATCGAGGAACAGCTCCGAAACGGCCACGCCCTGCTCCAGCAAACCGCCGGGGTTTCCGCGCAAATCGATCACCAACGAGCGCGCACCGGCCTTCACCAAGGAATCCACCGCGGCAGAGAGTTCGACCGTTGTCTGCGCGCTGAACACTTTGACATCGGCATAGCCGACGGCCCCTGTCAGCATGGTCACGTGCGAGACCGCACGCAGCCGCACGGAGTCACGAAGCAGGTCAAAGTTGATTCGCTGGTCGCCGCGCTCGACGATGACGGCGATGCGCGAGCCTGACGGCCCCCGCAGCGCCTTCGAGGCTTCCTCACGCGTCCAGCCCTTCGTGGCCTCAGCGCCGATCTGCACGATCTTGTCGTTGGCGAGCACGCCAGCCCGATGCGACGGACCACCAGGAATCGCCTCAATGACCGTCGGCCACGTATCGCGGATATCCATCTGTAATCCGACACCCGCATACGTGCCGCTGATCTGCTCATTCAGGCGTTTGAGTCGATCCTCGGCGAGAAACGTGGTATACGGATCCTTGAGCTCGCGCAGCAGTCCGTTCACCGCCTTGTCGTAGATCACCGTCGCGCTCAGCGAGTCGACGTAGGTCTTGGCGACCGCTGCAAGTACCTGATCGAAGAGATGCGCGCCCCCGACCGAGGCCTTGGGCGCAGCGACGGCTTTGGTCAGGTCTCGACCGGCCCACCAGCCGCCAACGGACATCAAGCCCACGAAACCTGCGCCAGCGATTAGTCCGCGCGAACGGCGGCGAGACGGACGTGGTGTGTCGGGCAATTGCTCAGCCATGCAGCGACTCCGAGGTAACAGCGGACGAGAGCGTGCCGAAGCGCGCGGGCCACATATCCGCCAAACGCGTGATGCAACGCGTCGTCACGTCGTCGGGCGAGCCCTGTGCATCGACAGTAACGACGGGACCTATCTCGGGATGCTGGGCTTGCCACGTGTGATCGGTCGCCTCGAGAAAGGCGTGTGCCACGCGCCCATGAAACGCCAAGGACTCGCGCTCCATGCGGTCGGCGGTGCCACGTGCGAGGACGCGTGCCAAGGCCTCGTCAAGACTCATGGTCAGCAACAACGTGAGATCGGGCGCGAGGCCACCGGTGGCGAGATGATTGACCGTGCTGAGTGCCGCAAGCGATAAGCCGCGACCAGCACCCTGATATGAAAACGTCGACAACAGAAATCGATCCACCAACACGACGGCGCCCCGTGCCACGGACGGACGAATGACCTCGCTGACGAGTTGCGCGCGTGAGGCAGCGAAGAGCAGCGCTTCGGTCTCCGGCGCGAGCGTCGCCTCCGGATCGAGCAGCACGGTGCGCAAGAGGTCACCCGCCGGCGTGCCCCCAGGCTCACGCAGTGCCACCACATCATGTCCGGCGTGCGACAAAAGCGTGGCCAGCCGACGCCATTGCGTCGTCTTCCCAACCCCTTCACCGCCCTCGAGCACGAGAAACAACCCCGGTAATGTCATACCCTGGGTCTACATTTATGTGCGCCAGCGTGTTGACGTGCGTGTTTAACCAAGGATGATCTTGCTGACGGCGCCGGTGCGAATGCCGTCCGCAATCCACGTGTTCACACGCATCATCAGCTTGTCGAAATTATCCTGCGCCGAGATCGCGCTTTGGTAGGCGGGGTTGGTTTGCACCTGCTGCAGAAACGCGTCGAGCTGCTGCTCCATCTCGGGCGTCGGCTCCTGCCCGCGATCGATCAGCGACTGCGCTTCGGTACGGATCTGCTCCATCTGCCGAAGAATCACGCTGGCTTCCCGATCGGCGTTGAGCGCCTCGCTGGAGCGCTTGACGGCCTTGTATTCGTCACTCTGCCCGATCGTCCGACCGAGTTCCTTCGCCTTATCTTCGAGCATGATCCCCGGCCTCTGGTCCGGATGCAGTAGTAGTTACAGGATACGTCGCGGTCGTCGTTACCCTGGAGACGGCAGCGGGTGCTGACCGTTCGTCCATCGCACGTCCGCGTTCGGTGCGTGCTGCAGTGCGTCGTTGCGTGCGGTCGTGCGCTGCGGCGCTCGTGCCTGCGCACTGTTTCGCGCCACCAACACCCGATCCCGCCCACTCAAATCTCGCACGAGACGCACGTTGGCAAAGCCTCGTGCCTCCGCGCGATCGGCGGTCAGTCGGGCCCGCGTCGCATCGACCTCGAGCACGAGCCAACCGTCTACCTCCAGATGGTACCCCGCAGTAGCAAGAATCGCGTCATAGCACGCCATGCCATCGTCGGCGGCGAACAGCGCCAGCGTCGGCTCCCAATCGCGAACCGACGCGGGCAGCGCGGCTGCCTCCGCATACGAAATGTAGGGGGGATTGGAGACAATCACACGGGCTTGGACATCGCCGAGTGGCGCGAGGTTGGTGCCAAGCCGAAACTCGAGCGGCGCGACAGCGGAGACACCCACGGCGCCGTCACGGGCGAGACTGGCCGCGTTCGCCGCCGCCACGGCTAACGCATCAGCTGACACATCTGTCGCGATGACGCGCTCAAACCGCCCCTCAGCCGCCAACGACAGCGCGATAGCCCCTGAGCCGGTGCCAATATCCACCGCGATGCCGCCCGGCGTATCTGCCGTGACTCGCAGCGCCTCGGCGACGACGATTTCTGTTTCGGGGCGCGGAATCAGCACGCGTTCGTCCACGCAGAGCACGAGCTCGCGAAACGCAGCTCGACCAGCGCAGTAGGCCAACGGCTCCCCGCGCTCGCGACGCGCGACGGCGGCGAGCACGCGCTCGAGTTGCGCCGTCGACAATACCTCGTCGAGCCGCCGTGCGACGTCGCCTGGCGATAGGTCGAGTACGGCGGCGACCAGCAACCGTGCCTCACGGCGCGCGTCGTCGCGCACTTCCGCCTCGAGCCGTTCGGCCTGCGCCAGCCGTTCGGCGATGGCATCCAGCAGGCTGCGCACTTTAAGAAAGACCTGCGGATCCGCGCCATTCGAGATTGGGCGATCGCACAACGCGAACTCGCATCACGCGCTCAACTGTTCTTCCGCGTTGGCCAGTGCCAGCGCATCGAGGAACTGCGACAGATCGCCATTCATCACACGATCGATGTCGTAGAGCGTGACGCCGACCCGGTGATCGGTCACGCGCCCTTGCGGATAGTTGTACGTACGAATTTTTGCAGACCGATCGCCGGTGGAGACTTGCGACTTCCGCATACGCGATCGTTCGAGTTCCTGCTCGGACAGACGCAAATCGAGCAGTCGCGACCGCAGCACTTCCATGCCTTTCATCTTGTTTTGCAGCTGCGACTTTTGATCCTGCTGCGACACGACGATACCAGTCGGGATGTGCGTGATGCGCACCGCCGAGTCGGTGGTGTTGACGCTTTGTCCGCCTGGACCCGACGAACGAAAGACGTCGATGCGCAGGTCCTTGTCCTCGATGCGCACGTCGACCTCTTCGGCTTCGGGCAACACGGCGACCGTAGCCGCAGATGTATGAATACGCCCCTGGTTTTCAGTCGCGGGGACGCGTTGCACGCGATGCACGCCCGACTCCCACCGGAGCACGCCGAACGCGCCGTCGCCGATAATCTTGAAGATCGATTCCTTGGTGCCGCCCAACGCGCCGTCGGAATAGGAGATCTGCTCGATGCGCCAGCCGCGTCGCTCAATGAATCGCGTGTACATGCGGAACAGATCGGCCGCGAAGAGGGCCGCTTCATCACCGCCCGTGCCGGCGCGAATTTCAAAAATCGCCGGCCGATCATCGAGTGGGTCGCGAGGAATCAGCAGCGGCAGCAACGCCTTCTCCAGCGCGGCAGACTCCGTCTCGAGGCGCTCGACTTCGAGTCGTGCTTCGGCGATAAAATCCGCATCGTCGCCCTGCGCCATTTCACGCGCGTCGACCAGCTCACGCTCGGCCTTGGCGAGCCGATTGGCTTTGACGACGACGTCGGCGAGGCGGTGATGCTCGCGGCCAAGCGACGCGAGGCGAGGCGCGTCTTTCACCGTTTCCGGATCGGAGAGCAGCTGTTCCACTTCGGTTGCGCGACGCACCGCGTCCGAAATCCGGTCACGCAGATGGGTCAGCATGGGGCCGGCACCGCGTCATTCGAACAGCTACACGTGCACGCCGTCACCAAGCAAAGCGTCCACGCCCAAGAACTCGGCATCAGAAATGCGTAGGAGTGTGATTCGAGTCACCGCAACAGCGGGATCAACTGTCTAGCCTTTGACGTATAAGCCAGTACAAGCTCTGCGGCGCACTTCTGCGCCTGCGGCGGCCAGTTTGCAAGATAGTCCATCACGCATCGGGAGGATAATCTCATGGTGACCTTCGGGACCTCTCCTCTCCGGTTTACGCCGTCGACCATGAGCGTATCGCTCGAACGCATCACCGATTTTTTATCGACGGTCCCGCTCTTTCGCGAACTGGACCGCGCGTCGGTGCGCGGTTTCGGCGAACTGACGCGCGAACAGAAGTTCGCCAAAAATGCGGTCATCGTCAGCGAAGGCGATCCGGGTGACGCGCTGTATGTGGTGCGATCCGGCGAAGTAAAGGTGCTGCTCATCGCCGAAGACGGACGTGAGGTGATCCTCGATGTGCTCGCCGTCGGCGATCACTTTGGGGAACTCTCGCTCATCGACGGCCGACCGCGCTCCGCGCACGTCGTGGCCACCCAGCCCTCTGGGCTGCTGGTGCTCCGCCGCGCCGATTTCAGGCGGCAGGTCGAACAATCCCCCGCGGTGGCGTGGGGGTTAATGGTCGAGCTGTCGCGCCGCCTGCGTCAGGCCGACGGCACGATCGGCAGTTTGATTCTGCTGGATGTTCCCGGTCGCGTGGCGAAGGTACTTTTGGAGCACGCGGCGCCGGGCGAGCCGGCTGTATTGGTGAAACAGCTCACGCATCAGACCATTTCGCAAATGATCGGAGCCAGTCGAGAGACCGTGTCGAGAGCGATGGCAGAGTTTCAGGATAAGGGATTCATCTCGGTGCAACGTCGTCTGGTCACGATCATGGATCGCACAGCCCTCATTGCCCGGTCGCGCCCGCGACTTTGATGGCAGACGGCGCCCCGGTTCGCGCGCAGATTCGCTGCTGGGGCGTGCGCGGCACCTGCCCCAGCCCGGGCCCGGGCACCGTACGCTTTGGCGGAAATACGGCGTGCGTCGAGGTACGCACGGCCGACGGCGCGGTCGTCGTGCTTGACGGCGGGACCGGGCTCCGACAGCTCGGTGCGACGCTCGAAGCCGAACCGAAGGGCGGCCGCGGTTCACCTGTGCGCAGCGGACGTCCCGAGCTCGATCAATTGGCGAATTCGATGTCGGATCCAATGGCGCCAGTGCAGCTCTTTCTTTCCCACTTGCATTGCGATCACGTCATTGGGCTGCCGCATTTCGCGCCGATGTTACAAGACCATCGCGATATCCTGATGCGATGCGGCGGCACGACCGCGGAGGCGCTGCGGACACTCGTGCAATCGTTGTTCGACGTACCGCTCTTCCCGCCGATTCCGGGTGCGCTTAAACGCGTTCGCTATCTGGAGTGGGATGCCCGCGACGGCGTCGGCGTCAGCGCGTCATGCCGTGTTCGCCAACTGACTGGGCGTCATCCTGGCGGCGCGTCGATCATTACCGTGGAAGACGAATCCGGCCTATTGCTGGCCTACGCGCCGGACAATGAATTGGGCTATGCGAGTTCCGATCCGACAGTCCATGCCTGGCGCGCCGCGCTGATCGAGCAGCTGCAGGGCGTTCCGGTCCTGCTGCATGACGCGACGTACACCCACGATGAGCTTCCGCATCATCAAGGCTGGGGGCACTCGTCATCGAGCGAGGCCGCGCGGTTCGCTGCTGCGTGCAACGCGGGACAGTTGCAGCTCTTTCATCACCACCCCGATCGCGACGACGATGCGTTGACGCGCATGATCACTGATGCAGCGACGCTCGTGCGGACGCTGGGCAGTCAGACCTCGGTACACGGCGCAACGGAAGGCACCATACTGCTGGTGTAAGTCCACCGACGTACATCTCGCCTTCAGCGTTCGCCGTAGCCGCCGCCGCCCGGTGTTTCGAGCGTGAGCACGTCGCCAACCGCCATCGGGACGCGACACTTCGCTGGCAGCAACGTTGCGTTCAGCAGATTCCGACCGGGCATCCCGTCGTTGCCGCCAGCGGCGCCACGTGGTGCCAACACGCGACGTTCGGTGAGCAACGTCGCCGAACACTCCACGCGTGCTTCGTATCGACGAATCACCCCGTCGCCGCCGTGATGGAGTCCCTCACCGCCACTGCCACGACGTACCGCATACTCGACGACACGGAGCGGATACGCGCGCTCGAGCGACTCGACCGGTGTGTTGCGTGTGTTGCTCATGCCAACGTGCACGGCATCGGGCCCATGGCCGCGAATGCTCGCGCCCTGTCCGCCACCAAGCGTTTCGTAAAAGCTCCAACCGGCACCGCCAAGCGTCACGTTGTTCATCGTACCCTGACCATACGCCGGAAACGGCAGGTCGCGCACACCGACGGAGTTCGCCGCGTCGGAGAGCGCAGCAAAACACACATCGGTGATACGTTGCGATAACTCCACATTGCCGGCTGCGACGGCACTCGGTCGTTTGGCATTGGCGACGCAGTCGTCGGGGATGATCAGATGCAGCGCGCGTGCAACGCCGTCATTGACCGGAATATCGTCGTCACAGAGGACGCGCAGCACAAACACCGCCGCTGCTCGCGCGACAGCCGGCGGCGCATTCACGTTGCCCCGTACGGCCGGCGACGTGCCGGTGAGATCGAGATAGAGTGTGTCGTTCGCGATGCGCACATGCACCGCAACCGGAATCGCTGCGTCGGTCACGCCATCGCCTTCGAGCGCATCGGCGGCGCGACCCTCTGCCCCGTTCAGCGATGCGAGCCGCGCACGCACGCGACGTTCGGTGTAGTCGAGGAGCGCATTCACCGCGTCACCGAGCCACGTCTCGCCGACACGTGCGTAGAGCGACTGCCAGCCTGCCGTACCCGCTGCACACGCCGCCCGTTGCGCACGCAAGTCGCCCTCACGCTCGGACGGCGTACGCACGTTGGCGAGCACCAGGCGCATGATGTCCTCCTGCGGCACACCGTCGCGTTCCAAGCGCACCGGCGGCACGATCAACCCTTCCTGAAACAACTCCGTCGCGCCGAATGGCATGCTACCGGGGCTCATCCCGCCGACGTCAGCATGGTGGGCGCGCACGGCGACGTAGCCGATGATGCGGGCGGGGTTCGCCGGATCAGCAACGACTTCGACCATCGTCAGGTCGGGGAGATGCGAGCCGCCGCGCGACGGATCGTTGAGCAGGAAGAGATCGCGAGGCGACGCGCCAACGGCGCGAACGGCGGCCACCGCTTCAGGCATAGCACCCAAATGCACCGGGATGTGCGCGGCTTGTGCAACCATGCGACCGTCCGCGTCGAACACGGCACATGACGCATCGCGACGCTCGCGGATGTTGGGCGAAATCGCACTGCGTTCGAGCAAGCTGCCCATCTCTTCGGCGAGCATGGCAACGCTTTGCGCGAAGACGGTGAGTTCGAGTACGTCGAACACTTCGTGCGTGCTGTCGGGTGTCATCACGAGTCGATCAGAAAGTCACGAAATAGGCGCGTCACGCGTTGTGCGCGTCAGGCGTTGTGCGCGTCAGGCGTTGACGGAAATCCGGCTTCGACGACCGCGTCGCGCAAACGCGTTTGCCACGCCGCCTGCAGGTCGGCCATGCGCGCGCCACGCCCACGATCGGGTGCCATCGACAACAACCCCTGCGCAGATGGATGTGGCAACGAACAACGCACGAGTGTGGTAACCTCCGCGGCAGCCAGCGCGACGTTGACGGTCTTCGCTGCAACGCGACCGAGCGTGACGATGCCGAGCAGCCCACGATCGGTCAGGATGCGAATCTCGCGAATCAGTCGTTCGATGTTCGGTGCGCCCTCGAGTTCAGCGCGCGTCGGCGCACGAAACGACATTCCGTCATCGGTAGGGCACCGATCGTAGGCGTTGCCGAGTGCAACGCCGAGTGCAATGGGCTGCAATTGCGCGTTAGCGAAAGCCGTGCCGTCCCACGTCAGTTCGTCAACGCGTGGCGGCAGTACGATCGCTTGCATTTCACGCAGCGCATGATAGAGATGTTTGCCCGCCGCATCGCCGAAAAACGGGTAGCCGCTTTTGTCCGCACCGCGAGGTCCCGGCGCTTCGCCAACGATCAACACGTGCACCGGCCCCATGGCGGGCAAGAGCGGCGGGATCGCGTGACCTGTGATGCGCGACGGGCTCGTCGCAATCGCCGACACCTTCGCCGTCGTGCTCGGCTTCTTCGAGCGTGGTTGCGTTGTACGCGCTCGCGTCATGCGCGCTCCATACTCCAGCCACCAATCGAGAGCGCGTGCGCCGTCCAACCACGCATCACGCGCAGCGTCGCGTCAGGAAGTCGTACGATGGCAGGGCCATGCAGTGTGCGCGACAGTGCGGCGCCATCGTCGACATCGTTCGCAGGCTCCGGTACCGCGCCCTCCCGCTCCGGGCGTGCGAACGCAACGGGCCACGCATCGCCGAGCAGCGCCGTACGCACGCTGATGCATTCGACCTCGCGATCGAGCACGAACCCAGTGCGCACGCGGTGCCGCTCGAGAAAGCGCTCGGCGATTGCAGCGCCGTCGTCACCGGGCGTGACCGGTACATCCAGTTCATACCCCTGTCCGACGAAACGCGTCCGCGCCCACCACTTTGGCGTCAGTGCATCGCCGTCAAATCCGCGCAACCGTAACGCCTCGTTCGAGAGCTGCTGCGCGAACGATGCTGCATCGATCGCGCTCGTGGGCGAGACGAGGCTCAGAATTCCTTCGCGACGTTCGGGCGCCAATGCGAGTCCCACAGCGCTCAACACGCCAGCGTGCGGCGGAATGACGATGCGCGTCATGCCTAAGCGCTCTGCGAGCCCGCAGGCATGCAATGGCCCACCGCCGCCGAACGCGATCAATGCGACGCCGCGGGGATCGATGCCGCGTTCCACAGATACGCGACGCAGCGCGCGCGCCATCGTCGCATCGGCGGTTTGAATGAGCGCTTCGGACGCGCGTTCTACCGTCACGCCAAGCGGTTCAGCAAGCCGTTGCATCGCCGTCCGCGCGAGTGCCGCGCTGATCGTCACGCCACCACTCCACGAGCCGGCAGCGACGTGCCCGAGCACGACGTGCGCGTCGGTGACAGTGGGGCGCACGCCGCCGCGTCCGTAGGCCGCAGGGCCGGGCGACGCGCCGGCGCTTTCGGGACCAGCGCGCAATGCGCCGCCAGCGTCTAACCATCCAATGCTTCCGCCGCCCGCCGCGACCGCCTCAACCAGCACGCGCGGCAACGCAATCGGCACGCCGGCGATCATACCGCCACGTTCAACGAGTGGCTCGCCGTCGTCGATGAGCCCGACGTCCGCGCTCGTGCCGCCGATGTCGATCGTGAGCGCGCCAGAAATCCCGAGTGCGCGCGCGATTGCCGCAGCACCAGTCACGCCGCCGGCCGGCCCTGAGAGCGCCAGCGACGCGGCGTGTAACGCGGCATCATCCGCCGAGAGCGTGCCACCGGCCGACGTCATGACGCGGGGCGCCGGAAGATCTCGCTCAGTCAGTCGCGCGCGCAAGTCACCCAGATAGCGCCGCACGGCCGGCCGCGCGTAGGCTTCCGCGACGGTGGTGGCGAGACGTTCGTACTCTCGAATCTCCGGCAATACCTCGTGCGAACAGATCACGTCGCAACGGCTGCCGGCTTCAGCGAGGGCCGTGCGCAACGCCGCTTGCAACGACCGTTCGTGCGCAGGCTCCGCGTAGGCGTGCAGCAGCGTGATTGCGACGGTGTCGGGGGCCCGCTCGATGACCGCACGCACCACTTCCGCAATGGCGCTGTCATCGAGCGCCAGCGCGATGCCCTCGGGGACGACGCGCTCCCGAACTGGGACGATGTCGGCACGCGGCACTAACGGGTCGGGGTGATGCTTGGTGAGATCGTAGAGCGCCGCGCGTTCCTGCCGGCGCAATTCCAGCAGATCGGTAAATCCGCTCGTGACACAGGCCACTACGCGCGCACCGGTGCGTTCGAGGAGCAGGTTGGTGACGACAGTGGTGCCGTGCGCAATGAACGCTACGTCGCGTCCAGCAATGCCCGACGCCTCGACGGCAGCAACGACGCCACGCGCGCGGTCGTTGGCGATGCTCAACACTTTTGTCGTGTGGATCGCCCCGTCTGCCGAAATCGCTGCGAGGTCGGTGAAGGTGCCGCCGACATCGACACCCATGGCCACACGCTGCGACGACGCCCGCTCTGTGTCCATCCGCATCACGCCGGGCGTGCGGAGACGCGTGACGACGCGACGCCGCGGCGGCGTGACGCATCATCGGGTGCCAGACGCCACATCGCAATCGCCAACGCCACATGGACCGGCAGCGTGACCGCCAAGACGACACCGCTGCTCTGCGACAACGACGGCACGAGTTGTAACAGCACACCACACACCGAGAGGAACGCGAGCATCGTACTGAGTCCGAGCGCGACCCGCCCGCGCGTCCTACGTACGAGTGCGCGCGCGACCGGGAATGCCGCGATCAGCAAGAGCGGGTGCAGCTGCAAGAGCGTCATGTTGCTCCCCATATACGGCGCGTGTTTGGTCACGGTCGCCGCGAGGAGTAACGCCGTACCAAGTACCCCACCGACGAAGTACCACAGCGCGACTCCGACGCTCAACACGACGCGTGCGACACGATGCCGACTGTCCGCCAACGCCGCGATGAGTCCTGCCAGCGTGAGGCCGATCAGCCCAGCCATCGCGAGTCGGTCCGGTGGCTCGGTCGGGATGGGCACACGCTCCGAGCTCGCGAGTACGGTATCACTGCTCACCAGCTTGTACTTGTGGCCGTCTGCCGCCGTCGCCACAAAACGATTGAGGTGATTGGCGAGATGCTCCGGCAAGAAAGACTCATCCCACTTACTCAACGTGTCGTCCGCGTGTCGGCCGAGCGCGATCTCGATGCCCGCGTACGTTGGCAGATCGGATGCGGTAATGCGTGCGGTTTCGCCGCGCCACGTGCGACCGCTGCCAGGCACTTGGAGTGCGGGCTGCAGTTGACCACGCAGCACACGATCGATCGCGTCACGAACGCGCGTGGCGCAGTTGTCGCGATAATAATCGTAGCGATAAAACTTATTCTCCTCGCGCGCCTGCCAGGCGATGAACTCGAAGAGTGCCGCGCGCTCCGTCGGAGAGAGTGCAAGCTGCTGGCGTCGGATGCTGCGATTGTCGCGACGATAGAGCGCGTTAAAGGCCTCCGTGCTGAAGCCGGCCATCCAATACTTCGTGTCGCCAGTGAGAAACCGGGTGAGAAAATTCGGCTGACTGAAATCGAACATGCCCCAGTTGAAGGCGATGTCCTGCCCGGTCGTGCTATCGACGATGGCAATCGCCATATGTCCGAACTTCTCGAAGACCTCTTCGCCGGGGCCGTACGTCAGCAGCGAAACGGACAGCTTGGCGCCGCGAATCGCGCGCGCGCTGTCGAGCGCAGCCGATTGGCCGGGCGGCGGCGGCGCGGGCGACTGCGCGTGTGCTGCGTCCGCACGACCGGCGACGGCACCGACCGCGACCAACACCGCCGAGACGATGGTCGCGGCGAATGCACGCCAACGAGAACGGAGCATCAGAAGCGGATCTCTTTGCCGTCGTCGGCGGCACGATAAATCGCATCGAGAATCCGGTGCACCATTACCTGATCGGCAGGTGGCTCGTACGGTGCCTCGTCCTGAATGACGGCGAGAAAGTGCGCGATCTCGGCGCGGTAGCTCTGCAGAAACGGGCTTTCACGAGCTGCGGCACCCGACGGCGACACATCGACGGCACGCCCGTTGAGCTCCTTCGTCACGCGCAGTGGCGAGAGTCGTGCCGACCCGCGCGTCGCATGCACCTCGAACCACCAGCGATCTTCGCCGCCCACGTACGACCACGACACATCGAAGCTGATCACCACGCCGTTCTCGCACTCGAGCAGCACCTGCATAGAATCTTCGACGGCCGACGCAGCCCGCCCACGCCGCATGGTCGCCGACACGCGCACCGGTGCCGGTGCCTCGGCCAGCCACAACGCGAGATCGAGCAGCGGATAGCCATGCTCCTGAAACGCACCACCGCCGGCCTCAGCGCGGCGATTGCGCCAACCATCGGCCCCATGCTTCATGTGAAAGGCGCCGGTGCGAATCGACGTCACCTGCCCCAGTTCACCGTTGCGGATGAACTGATCGAGCGCCTGCACATCAGCGCGGAAGCGATGGTTATGGCCCACTACCAGCCTAACCTCCGCTTTCTGCGCCGCGGCGATGCACCGTTCCACGCCGCGCACCGACAGCGAGAGCGGCCGTTCGCAGAGCACATGCAACTTCTTGCGCAGCGCGCTGAGCACGTGCGGCTCGTGCAGGTGATTGGGGGTCGCGATGACGACGGCGTCGAGTTCATCCGAGTCGAGGAGCTCTTCGAAGTCGGTGAATACGTCCGGGACGTCGAAGCGATCCGCCAAGGCGCGGGCCTTCGCCGCGTCGTTGTCGCAAAGCGCGACCAGCTTGGCGCCGCGCAGTTTGGACAGCACGGGGATGTGCGTCAGCTGAGCGATGGCGCCTGTCCCGACTACGGCGATGCGTACGCCGTCCTTCATTCCCGCCTCCGGAGTGTGAACGCTTAGTCCACGAAGCCGACGACGGTCCCCGGGTAGTAGTGGGCCAGGATCGTGCGCGCATCCTGTCCTGCTCGCGACCGTCCGATCGCGCCCCATTGGCACATGCCGACTCCGTGTCCGTTACCCGCGCCGTGCAGCGTCACGCCGGTAAGATGTCCGCGTGTGCGCACTTCGTGGTCAATGGAAAAATACGTGCTGGACAGAATCGCGCCACGCACATCACGCAACACCGCGCGCACATCGTTGGCCCGCACGCCAACATCGCCTCGTTCGGTGTGCAATAGCAGCTCACCAACGCGCCCCGAGTATGTGCGCTGCGACACTTCAACGCCGCGCACCGTGGTCGGCATGGGCGTTCTCGCTCCCGCAGAGACGAGCGCCCGACGTACCGCGTCGGTCAGCTGTGCTTCGTCGAGCTCGGCGGTCCAGTGATTGCGCGGCGAGAGATCGCAAAACGGGCGACCGGTGGCCGGATTGATGTCCTCGACCGGCTGCAGATATGGCTCGTCGCGCGCGTCCTTCCAGACGTCCTTGGGCGAGGCGGTCCGCCCGCCGCACGACGACGAGTACGGTGCATCGACCAACAGACCGCCATAGCGCAGCACCAATCCGCTCGTGGCGTCGATGGCCTGATTGACGACCGGATGCTCGCTGTCGGCGCCCAGATACACCTGATTCTGCACCGTCGCGAGCAGGTCCCACGCCGTCGTCCGCGCGACCGACTCCACACTCGGCACGCGCATATACGCGTAGCTGCGCGCCGCAATCGCTTGCGCTTCCATGGCAGCACGATCGATCTCGTTGCGGGTGCCAAGTTCGGTGGGCACGACGCCGCGCAGATAGTCTTCAACGGGGAGTTTGTTGACGACCAGAATGCCGGTATCGGTCGCGGTAAACCACAGCTCCCCGCGATACCGATGGCCGTTGTACTGCACGAACCCGTCGCGCGCATCCGCGCGAGCCACGAACGGCCCCTGCCGCCACGGCGTCGCGTCGCCACCATCACCGGCAATGCGCAGCAGCCCCGATTGGCGTTCCACTCGCCACGGTTCGCTCCCCGTACCCTTTACGAGCAGCTGCCGTCCACCCTGCTCATCGACATGCCAGCGGGTCGTGGACGACATCGGCGCGATAGACATGCCGCCAGCGATGGCGACCCGCGCGACGCGATCCTGGCCGGCCAATCGACCGTGCGACTCGCCCTGCGTTAGCGCCGCTGACGGCTCGGCACTTGGCTGCGGCGAGGCACCGCCGATGCGACCAGTGGGAGCACAAGCAACCGCAAAGGCTGCCGCCACAACGAGCGTCCCCATCGCACCGATGGCGATGGATTCCGGACGAAGCCGTGGCGATTGCCCCATGCTTGCTAGTCGCGCCCGGCCACGGCCGCGCCAAGCGCGCGGTCGAGACGATCAAGCGTCGCATCGATTTCGGCCGTCCCATGCGCCGCCGACATGAAGGCGGCTTCAAAGGGCGATGGCGCGAGTGACACACCGCGACGACGCGCGGCATGAAAGAATCGCTTGAAGAGCGCCGTGTCCGACTGCTTGGCCTCGTCGAACGTGCGCACCGGGCCCGGATGGAAGAAGAAGCCCCACATCGATCCAGCGTGACTAGCCGTGAACGGCACGTCATGTCGCTTGGCAACGTCGCGCAGCCCTTGGACCAGCATGGCGGTCTTGGCGGTGATCTTGTCGTGCAGATCACGCGTGAGCATGCCGAGCGTGGCCAAACCAGCGGCCATTGCGAGCGGATTGCCAGACAGCGTGCCCGCTTGATAGACCGGGCCCGTCGGCGCGATGCGTGACATCAGCTCCTTGCGCCCACCGTAGGCGGCCACAGGCAAGCCGCCGCCAATCACCTTACCCAACGCGGTAAGATCTGGCGTGACATCGAAGCGCTCGCGCGCTCCACCGTAGGCGATGCGGAAACCGGTCATGACTTCATCAAAGACGAGCAAGGCGCCCGTTTCGTCAGCAATGCGGCGCAAACCGGGAATGAAGTCGGGGAGCGGCTCGATAAACCCGCCGTTTCCGACAACCGGCTCCAGCAGGATGGCGGCCAACGGCACTTCGCGGGCGATGCGTTCGACGGCCTCGAGATCGTTGTACGTGCAGGTGAGCGTCAGCCTGGCCAACGCCTCTGGTACGCCCGGTGAATCGGGCAGTCCAAGCGTCGCGACGCCAGAACCGGCGCGCACGAGAAACGCATCGGCGTGGCCATGATAGCACCCTTCGAACTTGAGGATGTATTCACGTCCTGTGACGGCACGCGCCAAGCGCGCTACTGTCATCGCCGCTTCGGTGCCACTGCTCGTGAAGCGCATCATCTCCAGATGTGGCATACGCTCAGCAATCTTCTCGGCGAGCTGCACCTCCAACCCGGTCGGCATCCCGAAGCTCGTGCCATTGCGCATGGTCTCGGCCAGCGCGTCCAGCACGACTGGCGGCGCGTGCCCCAACACCAGCGGGCCCCACGACAGGATGTAGTCCAGATACTCATTGCCGTCCGCATCCCACACACGGGCGCCTTCACCACGCGCGGCAACAAACGGCTCGCCACCCACGCCGCCAAACGCGCGAACCGGCGAATTCACACCACCGGGAAAGCGCGTGCGGCCACGTGCCATGATCTCCGCCGACTTGGTACCCGAGCGATGTGAGACCATCGCTTCGCTGCCGACATCCTGCACGGTGGATGCGACAGTCGATCCAACCTCACCAACAGCTGCATTCACGCTCATCGTCCAAAGCTCCCAACAGAGGAAGGGCCCACGCTCATCATCGGCAGGCTGCGCGACGCACGACGCGCGACAGCGGGCGGAAGGTCGGCGACGGCCAACAGCGTCGCACGGAAGTCATAGTCATCCACGATCTGCTCTACGCGCACATCGAGCATCGCGCCGGGCGGCGCGTCGGCGCGCACGTACATCACACCATCGATATCGTCGGCCTGCCACGCACCACGGCATACAACAATCCCCGACTCGTCATGCACGCGATCCACCAGCACGCGCGCCTCACGACCGAGAAAGCGCTCATAACGTTCGGATGTGATTGCGCGTTGTAGCTCTTCAATCCGTTCCTTGCGCTCGCTCTTGATCGAGTCAGGGACGTCATCTTCCATCTCGTTCGCGCGCGTGCCTTCCTGCGGCGAATAGGTGAAACATCCGACGCGATCGAACTGCATCTCTTCGAGAAAGTCGCAGAGGATGTTGAAGTCGACTTCCGTTTCGCCAGGAAAGCCGACGATCACCGTCGTACGCACCGCGAGATCCGGCACAATCGCGCGATACGACGCGAGGCGTTCGCGAATGGTGCGTTGTCGCTCCGGACGACGCATGCGCGTGAGTACCGCGTCGGACCCGTGCTGCATCGGCGTATCGAGATAGCGGACGATGCGCGGATTGGCGGCGATGACTTCCAACAAGCGCGGCGTGATGCCGGCACTGTAGAGATACAAGTTGCGGAGCCACGGAATGGACGTTTCGCGCAGCAACGCTTCCAATAGCTCAGGCAACGCCAATCCATCACGAATGTCGCGGCCGTAGTGCGCTAAGTCCTGCGCGACGAGATTCAACTCGCGCGCACCCTGCAACTCGAGCAGCTGCGCTTCGCGAATCAGATCGTCGAGCGCAAAGGAGCGATGCTTCCCGCGCATGAGCGGAATCGCGCAAAAGGCGCAACCGTGATCGCACCCTTCGCTGACCTTGAGATAGCGCACATGCGAGGTCTCGCCACCAAAGACGCGCACGCCGGGATGCTCGAGAATTTCGCTGCTGATCAGCCCACGCTCGATCAGTTCTGGCACGAGGCGGTCGGTCTCGGAGGTGCCCAGGAAACAATCGACCTCCGGCAACGCCTCCTCGAGTTCGCCCTTGTGTCGCTCGATCATGCAACCGATGGCGAAGACGGCCTTGCACACGCCGTCTTCTTTCAACCGCGTGGCTTCGACGATCGCTTCGATCGATTCAGCCTTCGCCGCATCGATGAATCCGCAGGTATTGACCACTACCACGTCGGCCAGCGCGAGGTCAGTGACCGACTCGGCGCCGTGCGCGAGCAAGTCCGCGAGATAGCGTTCGGAGTCCACCGTATTTTTGTCGCACCCGAGGGTGACGAGCCCGATTTTCAGCATACACGAAAGCTAGTGCCGTCCCTCGGGCTGGTGAACCTCGGCGCAGGGCGACGTGGTTGCGTCGCGACGCTATCGCGGCCGAGCCATGGCCTAGTCGTGTCGCTTCATGAGGTCGCGCGCGTTGACGGCCTGCGCGACAAACGGCGACAACACGTAGCGTGCGAGAATCTCAGTCGAAATCGTGGACGCACCATCGATCAGGTGCAGGCATGTTGACGATCCGCAGGCACACGTGAATGGCTGCGTCATCGTCCATTCGGTGCTGGGATAGAAATACGTCAGCTCCTCGCCAGCCGCGAGCGGTTGGAGCGCCACGAGGGCCATGCGTGCCATGTCGAAGGCGACGTTTGGCGCGCACGAGTGATTGACACACTCGAGGAACGCTGGCACGAGTTCGAGGTGCACGTCGGCGTCGAGCTGCACTGTGAGATACGACGGCGCGATGACGCGTAGGCTACCCGCGAACGAGGAGAGCAACGCGCCCGCTGGTCGGTCCACGAGGATGCGCAGACAGCGTTGGCCGAGGTCGAGACGCTCTTCGACGCGAAAGTGGTCTGCATGCGCGTCGGGGGTCGTCGCCGTGTCGATGATGGTCATGGCCGAATAGACCTCCGTAACCACCGCACGTTAAGACTGCCGTGCCAGCTTAGTGCAGTCTTATCGGAAATTGCCGAACTGCAGTTCGACGCCGAAGTCGCCTTTGCGCAGCATCGTCATGCACTCTTGCAGCGCATCCTTGTCTGGACTGGTGACGCGCACCTGCTCGCCCTGGATGCTGGCGGTGATCTTCTTGAGCTTCGCCTCTTTGATCGCGGCGCTGACCTTCTTCGCGGTGTCGCTGTCGAGTGCCATTTTCAGTTTCATCTCGCCACGCAGTAATTCATGGCTGCCCGGCTTCGGTTCGCCGATGTCGAGATTCTTGACCGGCACGCCGCGCTTGATGAGACGACTGCGCAGTACGTCGATGAGTGCGTCGAAACGCATCTCACCTTCCGCTTCGAGTTGAATGAGATTGTCGGCGCGCTTCAACTCGATGAGCACGTGCGAGCCTTTGAAGTCGAAGCGTTGCGCGACTTCCTTCGAAGCCTGATTGACCGCGTTGTCGACTTCCTGCATGTCACAACCGGTGGTTACGTCAAAAGAATACGTCGAAGCCATGATGGGGCGAAAAGGTCGGTCGGCGTACGCCGACGGTCAGCCGAGGAAGCTTTCGAGCGATTTGGCGCGCGAGACGTGACGCAGGCGCGAGAGCGCCTTTTCCTTGATCTGTCGGACGCGCTCGCGTGTGATGCCGAGCAGCGTGCCGATCTCCTCGAGCGTCATGGGCTCTGCGCCATCGATCCCGAAGTAGAGGCGCAGAATGCGAGACTCCCGATCCTTGAGCCCCCCGAGCGAATCCTCGATCGCTTCGATGAGCGCTTTTTCGAAGGTTTGATCTTCGGGTGTCGGATTGACCGTATCGGCGAGGTAGTCGAGCAGCCGATTGTCTTCGCCGGGGGTGAGCGGCGCGTCGAGCGAGAGATGCACTTGAGAGATCGACATCGTCTTCGCGACTTCTTCTTCAGTGATGTCCATCCCCTGCGCGATCTCGGCGTGCGTCGCTTCGCGGCCGAGTTCCTGAAGCAGCACGTTGGCGCGCTTGCCGATGCGATGGAGCGTGCCTGCGCGATTCAGCGGCACACGCACGATGCGGGACTGTTCGGCGAGTGCCTGCAAAATGGCCTGCCGAATCCACCAGACCGCATAGGAGATGAATTTGATCCCCTTCGTCTCGTCGAACTTATGGGCGGCCCGAATCAGACCGAGGTTGCCCTCGTTGATCAGATCCGACAGCGACACACCCTGATTCTGGTACTTCTTCGCGACCGAGACCACAAATCGGAGATTGGAGCGCACCAATTTGTCGAGGGCTTCCTGATCGCCGACGCGAATCCGGCGCGCGAGCTCTGCCTCTTCTTCACGCGAAATCAGCGGGTACGCACTGATGTCGCGCAGATAGTGGTCGAGCGAACCTTCTTCGTACGACGACGCCTTTTTCTTCGACGGAGAGACAGCCATGAGGACAACAGCTCGTTGAGGCGGGATTCAGCCTGCAGTCAGCCTGACACGGCGCGAGTGTCAGCGAACGCAGAGACATGGCCAGCGGGTCATACAGGGCGAGAACTATCACCCCAGTTGTGTACTCGCAATAATGCTAACCCGAATGCCGCAGCGCGGCAGCGGTGAACGTGGAGTGTTTGCGAGTTGCGTTCTGCACGAATACGCGTTAGCGCCGCCGCGCTATCGCACCAGACTTCCGAGACGCGTCCACCGAATGGCCGTGAGCCACGCCATCGGCCGACTCGAGTCCGGCGTAAAACTGTAGTACACCATCAGCGGTGTGCCGCGCAACAGACTGTCCGGCACAAAGCCCCAGTACCGACTGTCGAGCGAATTGTCGCGATTGTCACCGAGCACGAACATGTGTTGCGGCGGCACCACGATCGGGCCCCAATTATTTCGCGACGGACGGTAGGTCGAGTCCGATCCGGTACTCGCCGCCACGGCGGTGCTCACGACGAAACCACGCTGCCAGCGGAAGTCGTCATTGACCGGATCGACGTTTGGTTCTACGTGCTCCACGTACTGTTCGGATTGCGCGACACGATTGCGCATCAAGACGCCATCACGCATGGAGAGCGTGTCACCAGGCAGACCGACGAGTCGTTTGACGAAGTTCTTGCTCGGGTCCACCGGCCAATCAAACACGATGACATCGCCGCGCTTGGGGGTGCGCCATCCGGGCAATCGCTTGCCTGAAAACGGAATCTCTGCGCCGTACACAAGCTTATTCACGAGCAGAAAATCACCGACGAGCAACGTGCGCTCCATGCTGCCTGTCGGGATCTTGTAGGCCTCGACCAGAAACGCGCGGAGCGTGAGGAACAGCAACACGGCGGCAGGAAATACTTTGGCCCATTCCCACAGCCACGTGAGGCCAAGTCCGCGCGCCGTGCGAGTGCGCCCGTTCGCCGCGCGTAACGCGGCCGACCGTTGCGCCTCGTCACGATCGAGAATCAGCGTCGGCACCATGCTCGGCGCCGTGTTTGGCAACGTGCTCGACCCCGCCTTTGCCGCGACACTCGCCGCGACATTTGGCGCGACATTTGGCGTACCGCTTGGCGCCCCTGACGGCGTCGGGTGTATCGGCGGCGACTCGTTGCCGGCTGGCGAATGTTCGATGGGCGATCCCTCGGAGAGCGGCATGCGACGCACCTAGCCGACGCTAGTAGTTGTCGATCTGCGCGCGCTGCAACACACCGGAGTAGTCGATGTAACCGACCTTGGTCTCCGAGTAAAACTCGTACACTTCCCAGCCACCTTCGCGGTGTCCGTTTCCGGTTTCCTTCACGCCGCCAAACGGCAGGTGCGCTTCGGCACCGATGGTTGGCGCATTGATGTACGTGATGCCGTTGTCGAGCTCCGCGAGCGCACGAAAGGCGACATTCACGTTGGACGTATACACGGACGACGAGAGGCCGTAACGCACATCGTTGTTGACCGTAAACGCTTCGTCGACGGAGTGCACGCGAATGACCGAGAGCACAGGCCCGAAAATCTCTTCCTGCTCGAGTCGCGAGCCCGCGATGACACCGGTGAAGATCGTCGGTCGAAAGAAGAAGCCCTTGTCGAGTGCGCCGCTCGTTGCACGCGTTCCGCCGGTACGCAGCGTCGCGCCCTGCGTCTCGCCGATGGCGACATAACGTTCGACTTTTTCGCGTGCAGCTTCGTGCACCAACGGACCAACATCCGTACCAGCGGTTCGTCCGTCGCCCAAGCGCAATGCCTCAGCACGCGCGACGAGGCGATCGACGAATTCGTCGTGAATGCCGTCCTGCAAAATGAGCCGGCTCGTGGCGGTGCAGCGTTGCCCCGTGGTCCCGAAGGCGCCCCAGAGCACGCCGTCGATGGCGAGATCGAGATTCGCATCGTCGAGTACGATCTGCGCATTCTTGCCACCCATTTCGAGCGACAACCGCTTGTGCATGCGCCCACAGGTTTCGCCAACGAAACGGCCGGTTTCGGTCGAGCCAGTGAACGAAATCACAGGCACGTGCGGGTGTTCGACGATGGCCTTGCCAACGACGTCGCCCATCCCATGCACGAGCTGGATCACCTCGGGCGGGAGGCCGGCTTCGAGCAGGATCTCGACGAGCACGGTCGACGTATGCGGAACGTCTTCTGCGGGCTTGAGGATGACCGCGTTTCCGCAGAGGAGCGCGGGGAACGCTTTCCAGGTCGGAATCGCGAGCGGAAAGTTGAACGGTGTAATCAGCCCGCAAACGCCGATTGGGCGACGCATGCTCATCGCCCATTTCTCACGCAACTCGCTGGGCACAGTGTGCCCGAACAGGCGCCGCCCTTCTGTCGCCGCGTAGTACGCCGTGTCGATGGCCTCCTGGACGTCACCCTTTGTTTCGGCGATCGGCTTGCCCATTTCGCGCGTCATGAGATCGGCGATCGCGTCCTTCCGTGAAGCGAGCAGATCGCCGACCCGCCGCAGCACGTCGCCGCGCGCCGGCGCGGGCGTGCTTTTCCAGCGCGCGAACCCGCGTTGCGCGCTGACAACGGCGCGCTCGACATCTTCGATGTTGGACGCGGGAAAGCGACCGATCACGTCTTCATGATTGGCCGGATTACGATTTTCGAAGTACTCGCCTGAGGCGGGCGCAACCCACTGTCCGCCGATAAAATTCTGAAACGTCGTCATGAAGGAAAGCTACTCGGTCAGAGTCGCACAGGCGCTGTAGTTGCCGTGGGTCCGGTGGTGTTCGGCGTCACGCCAGGCGCAGGGGCCGTGACGGAAGGCACACCACTGGGCACCGACGTCGGCGCGGCACTCGGCGTCGTGGACGGTGTCGGCGCCGGTGCAATGCCGTCGCAGCTCCAGCCGACAGTGCGCGCGGCCGTGGGCACGGCATATCCGATGCGCGGCAGCACTTCGCGTGCGCCGAGCAGCATACCCCAGACGATGACGAGGAGCGACGCGACGTGTGCGAGCCCGAGGCGGTGACGCCACGTACCGATCGCGCTCCAGAGTCCCAAGAGCGCAACGCTACCGGTGGCCGCGGTGAAGCCGATGAGCGGCGGACCACAGCGCGCCGGCCATGGCCAGTACATCAGGCCTGCTGCGGCCGCGACGGCGATGGTGACTTTGACCCAGCCTCGCCACGTCCCACCGGTAGTCGCGACGGTGGGTGCCGGTGCCTTGCTCGCTGTCGCCGGTGCCTTCGCCTGCCCCGCCATGCGCGAGTCCATGACCGGCGAGCGCTTGAGCTCCGATCCGCTCTTTGCCGCAGGAGCGGGCGCCAGCAACTGCTCGTCGGAAATGGACGCCAGCTGCTTGTCGATCTTGGCGAGTTCGGCTTCCCAGTTGCGATCGGTCATAGGTCCGGAGTCAGCGGGCGAGCGAATGCGACGTCATCAAGACGCCGGCGAGGTCTCGCGTGTCAAACCATAACGTTCGATCTTCTTGTACAGATTCGATCGCGGCATGTCCAGCGCGCGTGCCGTTTCGGACACGTTCCAGTCGAACGCACGAAGCTTCGATACCAGAAAGGCGCGCTCGGCTTCCTGCTTGAACTCTTCGAACGTGTTGCATTCGACGAGTGCGCCGAGGCCGGCCGGTTCTGCGGCTCGGCGTCCAACGAGCCGCTCGACGTCGTTGAGGCCGATGAGTGGCGCATTGGCGAGAATGAGCAACCGCTCGACGGTATTACGCAACTCGCGCACGTTGCCTGGCCAATCGAGGGCCGTGAGTGCCTTGAGCGCGTCGTCGGTGATACGGCGCACTGCCATGCCGTCCCGCACGGCGAGCTGTTGCAGAAAATGGATGACGAGTAGCTCGATGTCTTCGCGACGTTCCCGAAGCGCTGGTACACTGATTGGGACGACGTTGAGTCGATAGAAGAGATCTTCGCGGAAGCGCCCGGCGTTGATTTCGTCTTCGAGGTCTTTGTTGGTCGCGGCGAGCACGCGCACGTCGACTTGAATCGGTTTATTGCCGCCAATGCGCGTGACGACGCCGTCCTGCAGTACGCGCAGCACTTTGGCCTGCGCAGCGAGCGACATGTCGCCGATTTCATCGAGGAACAGCGTACCCTGATCGGCCTGCTCGAACTTCCCGGTACGGTCGCTGATCGCGCCGGTGAACGAGCCCTTCATGTGGCCGAAGAGTTCACTCTCGATGAGTTCCGACGGAATCGCCGCGCAGTTGACTTCGACGAACGGCTTGCGTGCGCGCGTGGAGCCGCGGTGCACGGCACGCGCGACGAGCTCTTTACCTGTGCCGTTTTCGCCGGTGATCAGGACGCGCGCTGGTGTGCCGGCGACTTTCTCGATACGCTCGAGGAGCGCGCGAATCCCATAGCTCTTACCGACGATTTCGTAGCGCGACTCGATCGTTTGCCGCAGGCGCTGGTTTTCTTCGGAAAGCGTGCGTGTCTCAAGTGCGTTCCGGAGCAATACGAGGACACGGTCGGTGTCGAGCGGCTTCTCGAGGATATCGTACGCGCCCAAATGCGTCGCTTCGACGGCCGTCTGAATCGTCGCATGGCCGCTGATCATGACGACCGTCGCGTCGCCGTCGAGTTGCCGCAGGCGCTTGAGCACTTCGATGCCGTCGATGCCCGCCATTTTCACATCGCAGAAGACCAGCTGTGGCCGGAATTTCTCATACTCCGCAATGCCCAGTGGTCCCGAGGCCGCTGTGCGCACTTCATAGCCTTCGTACTCCAGTAATTGGCCGAGTGCTTGTCGAATGCCGGGTTCGTCGTCGATGACGAGAATGCGATGTGGGCTCATGAGGCGAACGGCGTGTGGCGACAAAGGGAATGGTGGGGCGCGATGCCATCTTTCAAAGAATGCACTCGGTACTGAGCGTGAACCATCGGCGCTGCGTGCCCCTCGCTCGGTCTCCCCTCAATGAACGGCCCGATAGAGTGTGATGCGACCGTTGTGAAGGCGGACATCAGCGACGGCTGGTGAGACGACCAGCGCGAGTGCATCGTCGGGCAACGCGGTTGCGGTGCGCTGCTGCAACGCACCTGGCGCATGACGACGGACGACATCGACCACGACCGGAATGAGCTGTGGCGGAAGGGCGAGTCCTTTGAGTTGGAGAGCCCTGACACGAAAGAAGACGAGACCCGCACGCGGAGATTCAAGTGTACCGGTGAGCTGCATCGTTTCTCGGCCACTTATTGCTGTACCGATCAACCCGCCGATGGTGCCATTGCCAGCAAAATCTCGACGGTCGACTTCGGCACGCAGCAGCAGCTCATCGTTGTGCAGAGCAATGTCGGCGTGGGTAGACGTGGACGGTAGCGAGCGCGTGAGCGGCAGCGCGAAGAGATCGGCGACTTCGCTGGCAGAAAACGTCGCGTAGGCAGGACCTGAGCGCTTCGTGAGCCCCGCCAGCTTCTCGCGTGCCGCCGCCGACGCGCTCGCGTCTTCGACGCCCTGGGCGATGGGCACCCAGACGATGTCCGCGGAGGCGCTCGCACCGGGTACGCTGTTGGGTTTTCCGCCTAACGATGGCGGCGAGGTTGGCGGTTCGGTGAGCACGAGGCGCTTTGCACTGCGAGCGGCTTGCCGCCAGTCACTTGGCACCCTATCGCCATATAGCCACCACGCACCAGCACCGCCTAGCACGAGGACGCCGAGACAACCGATTCGCGTCAGACAGCCCATGGCGGCATTGCGGTGGTGAGTGGAAAGCGGCCTTCGGTCACCGCGGGCTGGGCGAACAATCGGAAGTTACCGGGATCGGCTGTCTTCGTGGAGGCCTTCGTTCGGTCGCGATCCGTCAACTCAGAGTGCGCCGGGGACGGCTTGTCCACAGGGGAAGTCGACGAGTCCGCGTTCAAGTTGCAGCGTCACGTGGCCGATGCCGAAGTCTTTGGCAAGGGCTCGGGTGGCGTCGGCGAGGACGGCGTCTTCATTGCAGCCGCAGGGCCGCAGGAGATGCGCCGTCAGCGCGACATCGGTCGTGCTCATGGCCCAAATGTGGAGGTCGTGCACTTCGGTGACGCCGTCGAGGCCCGCAAGGTGGGCGCGCACGGCCGCGGGGTCGATGTGTTTGGGTACGGCATCAAGGGCAAGATTGACCGAGTCTCGTGCGAGCGACCAGGTGCTCCACGCGATGAGCGCGGAAATGACGAGACTGACGATCGGGTCAATCCAATCGCGACCGGTGAGCGCTATCAATAGCGCGGCGACAACGACGCCGGCTGACGTTGCGGCATCGCCGAGCATGTGGAGGAACGCGCCGCGGATATTGAGGTCGTCATTTTTGCCGCGCATGAAACCGAGCGCCGTGATCAGGTTGATCGCGATACCGAGGGTCGCGACCACCATGACTGTGGTTGTGGCGACGGTATCGGGGTGTCGGAGGCGCTGAACGGCTTCCCAGGCGATGGCGCCAACGGTGACCAGCAAAACGCCGGCATTGCCCATAGCGGCGAGTACCGAGAATCGCCGCAGACCGTAGGTGCGTCGTTCGGTAGGCTGCCGACGCGCGAGCACGGTCGCAGCCCACGCCATCGCCAAGCCGAGGACGTCGCCGAGGTTGTGTCCAGCATCGGCGACGAGGGAGAGCGAGTTGGCGCGAAGGCCGTAGATCGTTTCGGCGATGACGAACGCGGTGTTGAGCGCGATACCGATCGCGAAGGCGCGATCGAAGCTGGCTGGCAGGTGATGGTGATGTCCGCCGATGGCGCTGTGTTGGTGGTCGTGTCCGTGGTGGTGTGCGTGTCGGTGCGCAGGATCGTCTGCGTGATCGTGTACATGATCATGCTTGCGCTTTTGCTCGCGAGCCGACGACGCGTGTTCGGAGGCGTCGATGCGCTTGGTGGCGAGCGGAGCGGCCGGTGCGGTCATGTCGAACTATACCCCACGACTCCGAGAAGATCACGCTGACGGCGATCGTCATGGGGTGTGGCGACCCGTCAACTGGCCGCGCGGTGCTGCGGTGCGGCTGCCGACTCGATCTGAGTGTCGGAGGTGGTCGAGTGCGAGTTCGGGTTGGTCGTGCTTGGGGTAAAGGGGCGAAAGCGGAGCGCTTCGGCGATATGGTCGCGCTGGACGTGATCGACGTCATCGAGGTCGGCGATGGTACGTGCGACGCGGAGGATGCGGTGATAGGCGCGGGCGGAGAGCGCGAGCCGGTCTGCGGCGCGGACGAGTAGTGCGCGGGCGTCGGCGTCGAGGCGTGCTGCGGGTGCAAGGAGCCGCACGGGCGCGGAGGCGTTGGTGTCGGTCGGTGGCGCTGGAGGTCGCGGCGTTTTGGAGTGTGCCGACAGCGGCGCCGGTGTTAGCGGAAGGTGCGCGTATCGTTCGTGTTGGCGTGCTCTGGCGCGGAGCACGCGTTCGCGGACGCGGACGGAGGTGTCGGATGGGCTGTGGTGGGCGAGGGCATGTGGCGGAACGCGTTGGACGTGGACGTGCAGGTCGATCCGATCGCTGAGTGGCCCTGAGAGTCGGGCGCGATGCCGTTCGAGATCCGCCGAGGAGCAACGGCAGCGGCGATCATCGCTGCCGGCGAATCCACAGGCGCATGGATTGCTTGCGGCCACCAGCGAGAAGCGTGACGGGAATGCGATGGTGCGTGCGGCGCGCGCGACCACGACGTTGCCATCCTCGAGCGGTTGGCGGAGTGCTTCGAGGGTGCTTTTGTTGTAGAGACTGAATTCGTCGAGGAACAGCACCCCACGGTGGGCGAGACTGACTTCGCCGGGTCGCGGCCAGCTCCCGCCACCAACGAGTCCCGCCGTGCTGATCGAGTGGTGTGGTGCGCGGAACGGGCGTGGCGGTGTCGCGCTGAAGGCCGCGGATGTTGGCTCCAGCAGTCCGGCGACCGAGTGAATGGCGAGGACTTCGAGGGCTTCGTTGTCGTCGAGTGGTGGGAGAATGCCGGGGAGTCGGCGGGCGAGCATTGTTTTGCCTGCGCCTGGCGGTCCGACGAGCATGACATTGTGCGCGCCGGCGGCGGCGATTTCGAGTGCGCGAATGGCCAACTCCTGACCAACGACATCAGAGAGGTCGGGTGTGGTATCAATCGGCGCGACGCGTGTCCGTCGCTGCTGTTCTTCACGCAGCAATCCGTCGCGGAGTGCGGTGACCAGTTCACGAAGGGTGCGAGGAGCGGTTGCACGTGCATGTGTGACGCGCAGCGCTTCGTCGAGATTATCGGGCGGGACGATGAGCAGGTCGCCCGTTGTGGCCGCGACATGTCGAGCGACCGCGAGGACGCCGCGGACTGCGCGAATGTGTCCGTCGAGGCCGAGTTCCCCGATCGCGCACACGCCCTGCAACGCGTCGGGCGGTAGCTGTCCGCTGGCGGCGAGGAGGGCGAGGGCGATGGGTAGATCGAATGCGGTTCCGTGTTTCGGTGTGTCGGCTGGGCAGAGATTGATCGTTAACCGCTTTTGCGGTAGCGTAAATCCCGAGTTGGCAAGCGCCGCCCCGACGCGGTCGCGGCTCTCCTTCACTGCCGTTGCAGCGAGACCGACGAGCGTCCAATTGGGTAGCCCGTTGGCTACATGCACTTCGACGAGGATGTCGAAGGCGTCGATCCCGAGGACGGCGGCGGAGTGTGCGGCGGCAAGCATGGAGTGAATGTGCGTGCGACGCGCGTGAACGTCGTCATCGTTTCATTGCACCGCTGAGCATATTCCCGCGGCTCGCTTGGTGGATGGCGATATGGCAAGATCCGCAGCATCGTCACGATCGCAAATGTGCTTGTCGACAGGTCGATGACACGGATCGTTCCCTCGATGTTGCATTCGGTGATATGCACACAGGAGCACCACAGATCGCCCTGCGAATTTTCTGTGATGCGCCGTCGCTCACCTCGCTGATACAACATTCGGCTTTTCTGCATCGTCGGTACCATGTAAGCGGCGCGCGCTGCCAAGGCGATGAAACCCTCGGTGGTTCGCCACGAGCCCACACGGTTACGGACGCGTCTCAACGATTGAACGCGTTGTGCATCACCATCGCCCGACCGTCTGCTACCGGGGTTGCATCGCCACTCTTGATGTGTTGGGTCACTCGTTGGCCACATGCACTTCGAGCAGCATGGCGAAGACGCCGATCCCGAGGACAACGGTGGAGTGTGCTAGCGACGTGCAAACGTTACGAGCGACGACGAGCCATCAAACGCGCCGCGTAGTTGGTCGCCGCCAATCAGCGTACCGACGAACGTGCGCCGATCGCCCGCATCGCTGCTGATCGTGAGCGCAACTGTGGGCGGGCTATACGTGCCGACCACCTGCAACGTGCCTTGTCGGCCGGCTTCGATGGTGTACGTCCCACTTCCAGTGAGCTGCACGCCCGATTGATCGAGCGTAATGATGTAGCTCGCGCCCGGCACGGTCAGCACCTCCGCCCACGTGCCACGGAGCAGCGGGCTTGGCTCGCTGGTCACATGGCACGCCGCGGAGGAAAGCGACAGCAGTGCGGCTACGATCGAAACTACGACCCTTCGTTGGCACATCCTGCCCCCTCGGTTTCTACCAAGCACTCGGCCCACCACGATTTCTACACGCAGGCATTCTGCTGGTTCGACCACTCCTTCTGCACGGTGTAACCGGCGACAGTCTTGAAGGTCCATGCGCAGATATCGCCAATCTCACCGTTGTTCGAGTCGTACCAGCCGCGACCTGGTACGGGATCGGTGATCGCTTCACACAGTTCGTGTGAACTCGTTCCGGTGAGTGCGTTGAACGCGGTCAGTCCTCCGAGACACCCGGAGCAGTTCGGGTAGGGCATCACCGCGTAGTAGACGCCAGAGATGTTGTTGTGATAGCCGCAGTAACTACTGCACGACTTCGATCCACCCATGATCGACACGATACCCGGGTCGAGGTAGATGAAGTACAGCGTATTCGGCGTTGGCTTCGGTACTTTCTTGCTGGCGATCCACGCCTTGAGCTGAGCGCGGATCGTAGTGTCGGTGACGCTAACGACCGGTGCGTTTACGGTGATCACTTTGGAGCCGACAAGCGACCCATGTCCAATCACTTTGCCGGGGACGCTGTACTCGTGCAGCTGATCAATGAGTGGACTCGGCAGGATCGCCGTGAAGAACGCATTGAGATTGTTCACGGTCGTCACGCCACTTGGCGTACCCCACTTTTTGCCCCAGAAGATCGTCACCACGGCGACGTTCGTCAGCAGCGGCCCGCCGAAGTACGCGAGATGGGCGTTTGCCGCAGCACCCGCGGTCTGCCCATCGAACAAGTCGCTGTCACTTGGGGATTTCCTCGCCTTGCCCAACTCTTCGAGCGCGATCTGCGGCTTGGGATGATGCAGCGGGGCGACGATGATATGCTCGCCTTTCGAATATCGTACCAGCTTGGCCGCAACCTTCACCGTGGCCGATTTCGCGCGCTTTGATGGCGCGGCTGGGGACGTGCGTGTCGCCTGCTTCTTCGTGGGCATCGTCGATGACTCCTCCGCAGAATGTGCACTGCACTCGCCGAGTGGTGAGTATGCGACGCATAGTATGGAGGCTCAAGCGAGGTCAGCATGTCTCAGCACTTGTGCATTTTCCGAGTGAAACCCGACGTCGACGGTATTTGACAGCATTTTATTCCGGGAATATGTTAGCCCTCTCTTAGCAGGCACGGTCGGCGGCTCTGTGAACCCAATGGGCCGCCGCTTCGGCCGAGTGTGCGCAGGAGTGGCATCTATCCTTTCCCGGGCCGACCCGTCTCGCCTCCCTCCGCATCGTTCGCACGTTTCGGCGCACCGGGCGCTCATCGACTCGTTTGCGAGCGCGCGAATCGTGCGGTGCGAAATGCGTCGACCTGTGCCAGCCCCACACGCGGTCGCGACGACTGTGACCGCGACGACTGTGACCGCGACGGCCGTTCGACGGTTTGCATCGGAGACGCTCCAACCACCACCGACCCCTCCACGTGCCAGCGCACGATCGACGCGCATGCTCCGACGCGCCATCGTCGTCGACTCTCCGCTATCCGCACCGTCATTCCTCGCGCGCGAATCGGCTCTCCCCTCGCATCCGCTCCGCCTGCTGCAGGCGGGTGGCCGACCGATGATTCACCGTTCACCAATTTTTGGTACACCTCATTATGATGAAAAGAGTACTCATGGTGTTCATGGGCACGCTCTTCCTCGCGGCCCAAGCGGCAGCGCAGCAGAAGACTGTGACGGGCAAGATCACGAGTGAGACTGGTGCGCCGGTACCCGGCGTCGCGGTCGTCGTGAAAGGCACCAGCACCGGCGGGTCGAGCAACAGCGACGGCAACTACTCCGTACGCGCTGCCGTCGGTCAGGTCTTGCAATTCCGACTGCTCGGTAACTTGCCGGAAGAACGCACCGTTGGCGCGGACAACGTCATCAACGTTCAACTCAAGAAATTCGCAACCTCGCTCGATGCGATGGTCGTGACGGCACTCGGCCAGACCACCTCGCAGCGCAGTTTGGGCGTGTCGCAGCAAACAGTCATGGGCAGCGACGTCGCCGCAACCGGTCGTGAGAACTTCATCAACGGCTTGCAGGGGCGGGTCGCCGGTGTTGAAGTCGTGAGCACCTCGGGCGTGCCCGGTGCGTCATCGTCCATCACCATCCGCGGCGTCAGCTCGATCAGTTCGAGCAATCAACCGTTGATGATCATCGACGGGTTGCCGCTCGACAACAAGACGCTCAATACGGGTGTGCTTGGTTCTGATCGTCCCGGCTCCAACACCGCGTTCAGCAATCGCAACATCGACTTTACCAATCGCGCTGCCGACATCAATCCGGAAGACATCGAGAGCATGGTCGTGCTCAAGGGTCCGGAAGCCGCCGCGCTTTACGGCATCGATGCGGCTAACGGCGCGATTGTGATCACGACCAAGCGCGGCAAGCCGGGCGCTGGCGGTTTTGAGTACTCGAACCGCTTCCGTATCGACAATACGCGCGCGCAGCCTGAGATCCAGCAGACGTACGGCCCGACGTCGGTCGCGGGTAACGTGCTCGGTTCGTTCTCGTATTTCGGTAACCCGTATGCGCCGGGTACAAAGTTCTACAACAACGTCGACGGCTTCTTCCAGCAGTCGTTGTCGCAGCAGCACAACGTGACCTTCAGCGGCGCGTCGCCGGACTCACGCGTGAATTATCGTGTAGGACTCGCGGCAAACTCGCAGGGGAGCGTGATCCCGAATACCGATTACACGCGCTACAACCTGACGGGTGCGGCCGGTGCACAGGTGACGAGCTGGCTCAAGACCGACCTCTCGATGCAATACGCAGCGGCGGACAACAAGCAGCCGCTCAAAGGCAGCAACGGCCCGCTTATCAACCTGTTGCTCTGGCCGCAGACGGACAACGCGAAGGATTATCTCAGCCCAGCGGGCACGCGTCGCCGCATCACGGCACTCGGCACCAGCACAGAAACGGACAACCCGTATTTCAGTCTGTACCGCAATCTCCAGTCGCAGCGCAACAACCGCTTGGTCGCGAACCTCGGGCTGGTGCTGACGCCATTCAGCTGGGGCTACTTCAAGACCAACATTGGCTCGGACAGCTACACCAACGAGAACGTCATCAAGCGCGATCCGGAAAGCGCGGCCGGTTTTGACAACGGCGGCATTCTCGATAACGCGACGGACGTGGTACGTAACCTCTCGGCGCAAACATTGTTCAACGTGAACCGCATCGATCTCGGCCGCGGACTCTCGCTGACGGGACTCGTCGGGAATCAGATTATCGACCAGCGGTCGCAGGTGCAGGGCTTGGTCGGTAACCAGTTCTTGGATCCGAACTTCGTCTCGCTCAACAACACGACAAATCGCAGCACACTCACCACGCTGACGCAGCGTCGCCTCGTCAGTGCGTTCGGCAGCGCCACGCTGTCGTACAACGACTATCTGTTCGTCACCGCCACAGGTCGTAACGACTGGACGTCGACGATTCCGGTCGTCCGCAACTCGTTCTTCTATCCATCGGTTCAGGGCAGCTTCGTGTTCTCGGACGCGATTCCGTCTATCGGTCGATTCATGACCGGCAAGTTGCGCGCGAGTTATGCGCGCGTTGGCAAAGATGCGCGCCCATATGCGTACAGCCCGTCGCTGGAGTACAAGACGACGTCGAATGGCGGCTATGGCTACGGCTTCACCGGACCGAACGTCAACCTTGGCCCGGAGTTCGCGCGCTCGTACGAGTACGGCACGGAGTTGAGCTTCTTCAAGGACCGACTCGGCATCGACGTGACGACGTACAACAAGGAGACGACGAATCAGATCGTGAATGACATCCGCGGCAGCTACGCTACTGGGTTCATTCTCTTCAATCTGAACGGCGCATCCACACGTAATACGGGCCTTGAAGCAACGCTGCGTATTACGCCGGCGCTGACCCGCAATTTCTCGTGGGATGTGTTGGCGAACTTCGAACGCGCACGCGGTAAAGTGCTCGCGCTGCCGAACGCGCTGCCGGAATCGTACGTGTCGGATACGTGGCTGTATGGAAACGTGCGCAACGGCGTGACCCCGGGCTTCTCGACGCGCTCGCTCACTGGACAGTTCTATCTGCGGACGGCCGACAAGAAGAGCATTCTGATCGACCCGACGTCGGGCTTGCCGCTTCGGTCCACGGCCTTCGTCGACGGCGGCTACGATCGTCAGCCGAATTTTACGATCGGTCTTACCAACAAGTTCAAGTACAAAAAGGCGACGCTGAGCTTCCTGGTGGACATTCGCCGCGGGGGCGATGTGTTCAATGCGACCGAGCACTTCCTCACCACGCGTGGCCTCAGCAACCGCACGCTCGACCGCGACAAGCCGCGCGTGATCGCCGGCGTCTTGCGCGACGGTAAGGAAAACAGTGCAACGCCGACACCGAACAACATCATCGTGATTCCGGCCGTACAGACCAGCTACTACACGAACATCAGTGAAGAGCTGTTCATCGAAAAGAACATCAACTGGGTGCGCTTGCGCGACGTGACGCTGAGCTTTCCGCTGCCGAGCAAATTCCTCAAGGCACGCGATGCCAGCTTCTATGTCACGGGCACCGATCTGCTTCTCTTTACCAACTACTCCGGCCTTGATCCGATCGTGAACGGCAATAGCGCCGCGGTTGGTGGTTCAGGCGGCGTGGGCATCGACTTCGGCAACTTCCCGATGCCGCGCGGCTTCGCCTTTGGCCTCAAGATGGGATACTGACCGATGAAGAAGAATATTCGTATCGCTCTCGCGGTCGGCGCCCTGTCGCTATCCGCCTCCAGCTGCAAAGAATTTCTGGACGTCAACAACAACCCGAACGGACCGCAGACAGTATCGGCGAATCTGTACCTCGCACCGATGCTGCATTGGATGGTTACCTCTCCGCAATACGACGGGCGCTTTGTCGGCCGGTACGCGCAGGAGTGGACGCTGCCGGGCGCATCGCTGAGCACGTGGGACCGCATGGGTTACGACCCGTCGAGCGACAACGGCGCGCAACAGTGGCGCGATGTGTACTGGTCATTGGGCCAGAACCTCGTCGACATGATGACCAAGGCCGAGGCGGAGCAGCGCTGGGACATCTTAGGCGTCGGTTTCGTGCTGAAGGCGTGGGGCTTTCAGGTGACCACCGATCTGCACGGCGAGATCATCGTCAAGGAAGCAATCGATCCGTCCAAGTTCTCGTTCAACTACGACTCGCAGGAGTACGCGTATACAGAAATTCAGCGCCTGCTCAACAAGGCGATTGAAAATCTCAAGCGCACCGACGGCGCCGTAGACCAAGCGTATTTGGGTCGGACCGACAAGATGTACCAAGGTGACCGTACGAAGTGGTTGAAGCTGGCCTACGCCATGTTGGCCATCAATCTCAACCACTATTCGCGTAAGGCGTCGTACAAGCCCGCCGACGTCATTGCGGCCGTGAATCTCTCATTCGCCAGCAATGCCGACGATGCGCTGATGGCGTATCCGTGGATTTCGGCCGACAACTCGGATGCCAACTTCCTCGGCTTCACGCGTAACAACATCCGCTCCTATCGGCAGACTGCCTTCGTGCTTGGGCTCATGAACGGCACTGCGTTCGGCGGAGTGGTGGACCCTCGCATGTCGCGCATGCTGTCACCGTCACCAGACGGTCAGTACCGTGGCCTGGATGTGAACGTGATTGGTTTTGGCGCGCTCACCACGGCGCAACAGCCGAACAATTTCATGGGGTACCCCGGCACCACCGGAACGCCGACGCCGTCTCGCTACATCTTCGACGATCGCTCCAAGCTGCCAGTCGTGACGTTTGCAGAGCTGCAGTTCATCAAGGCAGAAGCGGCGTACAAACTGGGTGACAAGGGCACCGCGTTATCGGCGTACACGGCCGGCGTGTCGGCGCACATGGATTGGGTGAACGCGCGCAATCTCGACAACGGACAAGCTCCAACGCAGATCACGCCGGCGGAAAAGGCGGCGTTCCTCGCGAGCACTGCAATCATTCCGACCAACGCCGGCGCGTTGACGCTGACGCAGATCATGTCGCAGAAGTACATCGCGCTATGGGGATGGGGGCACAACGAAATCTGGATGGATCTGCGTCGCTACAACTACACCGACATCGATCCGGCCAGCGGCCAGCAGGTGTTCCCAGGCTTCACCACGCCGACAAATCTGTATCCGGATAACGGCGCCAAGATTGTGCAGCGCATCCGCCCGCGCTTCAACTCCGAGTATGTGTGGAATCTCCCTGCGCTTAAGGCCATTGGTGGCGACGCGCTGGATTACCACACGAAGCCGCTCTGGATCACTCAACCGTAAACGATCAATGAAGACATTCCGAACTCTTGCAACGCTGCTCTGCGTTGCCGCACTTGCGGCGTGCGATAAGAATGCCGTCCAGAACATCACCGGAACCTTGCCTGCCTCCAAGGTGAAGTTCTTCAACTTCGGCGTAAACGCGCCGTCGGTGAACTTCTACGCGAACGACACCAAAATGACGGCGATCACGTCGGCATCCGGCGTAGAAGCGGTCACCGGCGTCGCGTACGGCAGCGTCGGGTCGGGCGGCTTTTACGGTGGGATTCAGCCGGGGCAGTACACCTTCACTGGCAAGATTTCGGCGGCGACCGATAAGGATCTTGCGATTGCGAAAGTCACCGGCACGATCGTTGACGGAAAGAGCTACTCGGTGTACATGAGCGGCTTTTACGATGCGACCGCGAAAACGGTCGAAGGCTTTATCGTCGAAGACCCGTTCGACGCAGCGATCGACTTCAACAACGCGTCAGTGCGGTTCGTCAACGCGATTTCGAACTCGAGCCCAATGGTACTGTACGCGAAAAACACCACCACGGGTGCAGAAGTCCCAGTGGGCGGAACGGTCGCATACAAGGCCGGCGGTACATTCGTCCCGTTACCGAACGGCATCTACGATCTCAACGCACGGACGCCTGGTTCGAGCACGAACCTCATCACGCGTACCGCGGTGTCGTTCGTCGCGGGGCGTGTGTACACCATCGGTGCGCGTGGCGATATCACCGTAGTGAGCACGACGCTGACAAATCGACCGGTGCTGGATAACACGCTTAACCGATAGCACCTCAACACTCGGATTTGCGAAACGACACGACCCCGGCGAGCTTCGCCGGGGTCGTGTCGTTTCTTTTGCCGTTGCGGTGACGATCGGTGACATGTGCCTGTCGCCGCCCACCGCATCTCAATCTTGTCGAAGACCGCATGAACGCTCGCATCACGCGTCGCACATTCGTCACAGACATCGCGCGTGCGGTGCCTGCGCTTTCTATCCCCGCACTGCTCGGCGCAACGGGCTGTGCGATGCCGTTGACGCGCTCCACGCGTTCGTCGGCTGCCGAGTTGGAAGCCGACCTGGTGATCGTTGGCGGAGGGCTTGGCGGGTGCGCGGCCGCACTCTCGGCGGCGCGCAGCAATCTGCGCGTGATCATGACCGAGGAAACCGAGTGGATCGGTGGGCAGCTTACGCAACAGGCCGTTCCACCAGACGAGAATGCGTGGATCGAAACGATCGGCGCTACGCGCAGCTATCTCGCCTTACGTTCAGGCATCCGTGACTACTACCGGAGCCACACGCCGCTCACCGAGCGCGCGAAGACCAACGCGCGGCTCAATCCAGGTAACGGATGGGTGTCGCGACTTTGCTGTGAACCGCGAGTCGCGCTGGCTGTGCTGCAAGAGATGCTCGCGCCGTACGTCCATAGCGGACAACTGCGCATTCTCACGCGATACAAAGCCCTACGAGCCGAGGTGCACGCTGACCGCGTGCTGGCCGTACAAGTGCAAAGTGCAGCGGACGGTCGCGAGATCACTTTACGCGCACCGTACTTTGCCGACGCGACCGAACTGGGTGACATGCTGCCCATGACCGGCGCCGAGTATGTAGTAGGCGCGGAGTCACGGGCGATGACCGGCGAACCTCACGCGAAGCCTGAAGCACAGCCGGACAACATGCAGAGTTTCACAATGTGCTTCGCCATGGACTATCTGCCGGGTGAAGATCATGTGATCGACCGACCGAGCGAGTACGCGTTCTGGCGCGATCTGTACCTCGAAGCCGCAGACCGGAAACGCTACCGCCTGCTCAGCCTCGACGATCCTGATTCGAAGCGCATCGGGTTCGACCCGGACACACGAAAGGGCTATTGGTCGTATCGCCGCGTCATCGACCGCGACTTATTCATACCGGGTTCGATCGCGAGCGACATCACCATCGTGAATCAGGCACAAAACGACTATTCGTTTGGATCGCTCTGTGACGTCGACGCGACAACAGCGGCACGTCACATTACGCGAGCGAAGCAGCAGAGCCTTTCGCTATTGTACTGGATGCAGACCGAAGCACCGCGTCCTGACGGTGGCGCGGGGTGGAGAGGATTGCGCCTTCGACCCGATGTCGTGGGGACCGCCGACGGTCTCGCGATGCATCCCTACATTCGCGAGAGTCGACGCATACTGGCAGAGTTCACGGTACTCGAGCAGCACGTCACGGCGAGGGCGCGAATGAATGAGACGCGACTGGCGCGCGCGAACGTGACCGCCTTGCCCTTTCGTGACTCGGTGGGCATTGGGCACTACAGCATGGACCTGCATCTCACGACGCGCGGCGATCGCGGGCAGTACGGAGAGACACTGCCCTTTCAGATCCCACTTGGCGCGCTCATTCCGCGCCGAATCGAAAACCTGCTGCCGGCCTGTAAAAACCTAGGCGTCACTCACCTAACGAACGGTTGCTATCGTCTGCATCCGATTGAGTGGAACATCGGCGAGAGTGTCGGTGGCCTCGTCGCGTTCTGTCTGGCGCGTCGACAACCACCGCGAGCTGTGCGAAACGACGAGTCGCTGCTTCGTGACTTTCAGGCGCAGCTTACACGCGACGGTGTTCCGCTGGCGTGGCCAACGGTGATGCCCGACGCACGGTGAGCTACACCCAAATCAGTCGAACGGCCTGAGTGACGACCGTGGAGCCTATTCGCTGTCGCCGTTCGATGAACCCGCTGGCAGTTGTGGCACACCGTTGTGCGCGGTCATACGCAGCAAACCCGACTCGGTGTAGAGCATCAACTTTTCTCGCGTATCCGCGATGTCGAGATTGCGCATCGTCAGTTGACCGATGCGATCGAGCGGGGTGAAGAATGCTTCACCCTTTTCCATCGTGAGTCGTTCCGGCTTGTACGTCAGGTTCGGGCTCGCGGTGTCCATGATCGTGTAATCATTGCCGCGCCGCAGCTCGACCGTGACCTCACCGGTGATGGCACGGGCAACCCAACGCTGCGCGGAATCACGCAACATCAGCGACTGAGAGTCGAGCCAGCGCCCCTGATACAACAATCGACCGAGTTTGCGCCCGTTGGCGCGATAGGTCTCAATCGTGTCTTCGTTGTGAATGCCGGTGACCAGGCGCTCGTAGGCGATGTAGAGGAGCGCGAGTCCTGGCGCTTCATAAATGCCACGGCTCTTCGCTTCGATAATGCGATTCTCGATCTGATCGCTCATGCCGAGCCCATGGCGTCCGCCGATCGCATTAGCGTCCATGAACAGGTCGAGCGCGGAGGCGTAGCTGTTGCCGTTAATGGCGACCGGCATCCCCGCTTCGAAGCGAATCGAGACGGTCTCACGTTGCACTTCGACATCGTCACGCCAGAACGCCACGCCCATGATTGGCTGGACGATGTGCATGCCCTTGTTCAGAAACTCCAGGTCTTTTGCTTCGTGCGTCGCGCCGAGAATGTTCGAGTCGGTAGAGTACGCCTTCTCGACGCTCATTTTGTATTCAAAGCCGGACTTAATCAGATACTCGGCCATCTCTGTGCGTCCACCAAGTTCGTCGATGAAGCGCTGGTCGAGCCACGGCTTGTAGACGCGCAAATCAGGGTTGGTGAGCAGTCCGTAACGGTAGAAGCGCTCGATATCGTTGCCTTTAAACGTGCTGCCGTCGCCCCAGATGTTGACATCGTCTTCGCGCATCGCGGCAACGAGCATCGTCCCCGTGACGGCGCGGCCGAGCGGCGTCGTGTTGAAGTACGTCGCGCCGGCGGTGGTGATGTGAAACGCGCCGCACTGGAGCGCCGCCAACCCTTCGGCGACGAGCTGCGCTCGGCATTCGACCAATCGCGCCTTCTCAGCGCCATACGCCATCGCCTTCCGCGGGATCTCGTCGTAATCGGTCTCGTCGGGCTGGCCAAGATTGGCAGTGTACGCGTAGGGACTCGCACCGTTCGCGCGCATCCAATGGAGCGCTGCGCTGGTGTCCAAGCCGCCAGAAAATGCAATGCCGACGCGTTCGCCGACCGGGAGATGCTGCAGAATGTTGGGCATCCCGAAGTTTATCACTGTTGGGAATGCTCTGACGAGGGCGCGAACGCCCAGTGCGGCTACTCTGCCGGCTCGGGAACGACGGGCAGGCCGTCTCCGACAGCCGCGGCGCCCTGCTCCTCTTCCCGCTTGCGCTCATCCGCGATCTCGACGGCGATGGCCGCCGCTTCGGTCACGGGGAGCCCCTCCGTCCGCGTCGCGTACTCTTGCTCGCTCACGACGTCGCGTTCGCGCTGTTGTTCGATTTCGGGCGTCTCCGAGCGTCCAGGCAGCTCCACGCGGAGTTCCTCAACCAGCATCAGCAACGCTGCCGCGACCGGTAGTGCGAGGAGCGCGCCGACAATGCCATTCAACGTGCCACCCGCGAGGAGCGCAACCAGTACCACCGACGATGGCAGGCGAAGCGCGCGACCGTACACCCACGGCACCAGCAGTCGGCTCTCGATTTCCTGGTAGACGAGAATCAGCGCCGCAACGGTTCCCGTCACGACAAGGCCCTGGCCGAGTGTGGCGAGCAGCGCCGGCCCGAGCACCAACAGCCCGCCGATGTATGGCAGTACGTCGGCGACTCCCGCGAGGACCGACAGCGCCAGCGCGCTCTTCACGCCGAACGCCGTCAACAGCGCGAACATGAAGACCGCCATCAGCGCGCAGGTGATGACTTGTCCGCGAATGTATCCGCCGACGATGCGCTCGAGGTTGAGCATGACGCGCGACAGCAGGACGTGCTGCGTCCGCGGTACGAGCGCGAAGAGCGCCCCGCGCAGACGGTCACGATCGATCATGACGTAGAGCGCGAGAAAGACCGCACCGACCCCGTATGCGACAGTTTCTACCACGCGCAGCGACGTCGTAAACGCCAGCTGCGTCGAGTTGCCCAACATCGCGGAGTAGTTGATCTGTCGAAGCGAGTTGGCCATCGGTGCGGTCAACCGTCGACGCGCGAGCATCTGCGCCAATTCCTCACGCAATTTTGGCTCGCGTTCCACCAATGACGACGCCTGCGCGAACACCTCCGGAATGGCGAGCGTGATGAGCACCAGTACCACGATCAACAGAATCGCGAACACGATGCCGATGCCAACGCCACGGCGCACACCTCGCGCTTCCATCATCTCCACGTACGGGCTGAGCGACCCGACCAGCATCAGCGACGTGATCAGCACCAACAGCACCGGCGACAGGCGCACAAGCAGCCAACAGGCGCCGACCACGAGCAGCAGCGTGAACATCGTCCGCGCGGTGATTTCGATGCGATGCACCCGGGCTCGCGGCTCGGACTGGCCGCTGACAGCCGGGGGCATGTCCAGTCGCGCGATCTCAGCTAGCGTGGGGGCCGTATTGGGTGCCGCCGATGTTGGTGCCGTCCAACCGAATACCATGTCATTCCTTCGCTGCGCGGTGGACCCTCGTCAGGCCGTGTTGTAGGTCACACAAACACGGCGCCTCCTGCTGAGCACGTAGCAAAGAGTAGGCCAGCGTTCGCGCAAATGCTGCATCGATCAGTCTGGCACCGGCTTTGCTTAGGTCATACGGTATGATCTTCACCGTCGCCGCGAACTTGAACCGAACACTCCTGCGGAACAGCGCACGCCACGCCGCCATCGTCAGCCTGACCGCCTTTGCGTTGGTGGCGTGCGGCGGACTGGCGCGCCTTCCGATCAGCGCCGGTTACGGCGCGAACCCGCAGCTTCCCGCGCCGGTCTCCTCGCTGATTCCAACCACACGCGTCGCACGAGCCGTTGGCTGGACCGACGGCGCATCACCAACGGCACGCGAAGGCACGGTCGTCAATGCGTTCGCTCGCGGCCTGCAGCATCCGCGCTACCTGTACACGCTACCCAACGGTGACGTGCTGGTTGCCGAAACCAACGCACCCCCGAAACCCGATGATGGGCGCGGTATCAAAGGGTGGTTCTTTCGGTACTTCCAAAAGCGCGGTGGCGGTGCAGCGCCAAGTGCCGATCGCATCGTGTTGCTGCGCGACGCGGACGGTGATGGCGTAGCAGAAACGCGCGAGATATTTCTCAGTGGCCTGCACTCACCGTTCGGCATGACGCTCGTCGGGCATGATCTGTACGTCGCGAACAGTGATGCGGTGATGCGCTTTACGTACGTCGATGGCGCACGCGCGATCACGACGCCCGGGGTCGAACTGATCGCGCTTCCGGCGGGTACGCTCAATCACCATTGGACCAAAACGATCGTCGCCTCGCCCGACGGCAGCACGATCTTTGTCAGCATCGGCTCGAATAGCAACGCCGCCGAAAACGGGATGGATAAGGAGGTCGATCGCGCGATGATCTGGGCCGTGAATCGTGCGACAGGTACACATCGCGTCTACGCGTCAGGGCTTCGCAATGCCGCCGGACTTGCGATCGAACCGACCAGCGGCGCACTCTGGGCCGCCGTGAATGAGCGCGATGAGTTGGGGGGCGATCTCGTACCCGATTACATGACCGCGGTGCATGAGGGCGCATTTTACGGCTGGCCGTACAGCTACTTCGGACAGCATGTCGACACGCGCGTGAGTCCCGCACGTCCCGACCTCGTCGCCACGGCGGTCACACCCGACTACGCGCTCGGCGCGCACACAGCATCGATCGGACTTTTACCGTCCCACGGAGCGATGCTCCCGGGCATCGGCGAGGGGATGTTTATCGGGCAGCATGGATCGTGGAATCGCAATCCACGCAGCGGCTACAAGGTCATTTTCGTACCGTTCGCGAACGGCACCCCCAACGGTCCGCCGCAGGACGTGCTGACCGGATTCCTCACCAGCGACAACACCGCACAGGGTCGCCCGGTGGGACTGACGCTCGATGCACATGGCGGGCTCCTCGTGGCAGACGACGTCGGCAATACCATTTGGCGAGTCTCGCGTGCCTTAGCACATCCATAGCGACGAAATTCATCCGCAGGGCATGCGCGTCGGCTGGCCGCAGCGCACGGCCCGCGATACGTTTTGCGTTCGCGGAGTTTCCGGCGCTTCTCAATACCGATGGAGCCAGCTGATGCCCAAGTACGTGATTGAGCGCGAGATCCCTGGCGCAGGTGATCTGACCGCAGAACACTTGCACGGAATCAGCCAGACATCGTGCGGCGTGTTGTCGGAGATGGGCCCGTCGATTCAGTGGGTACACAGCTACGTCACCGGCGACAAGATCAATTGCATCTACAACGCGCCGAATGAGGCCATGGTCGTTGAGCATGCGCAGCGCGGTGGCTTCCCGGCGAATAAGGTCTCCAAAGTCATGAGCATCATCGACCCGACGACGGCCGAGTAAGCATTGGAGTAATCTGGCGAGCGAGCGCGAGCAGCATTTCATCGTTGCCGCGCGCCGCTATCAACGAAACGCCGACTGGGCACCCATGCAGATGCGCAAACGGCAGACTGACCTGCGGTAGGCCACCGAGCCCTGCGATGCAGAGCATGCCCATTGCCCGTTCCCGAAACGCGATCGTTTCGTCGGCGGGCGATTGCAGTTTCGGCGCGATATCCGGCATGGTCGGTACGATCAAGACCGAATTGTCGCGCAGCAGCTGTTCGAGATGCGCAGAAATTGTGCGACGCGCCTCGAGTGCTGGCGCGACCTGCGATGCGTCCGCGCTCGCGACGGCGATGAACCGTTGCGCGATTGCAGGACCAAATGTTGGACGATCCGTCGCAATCCATTCGCCGTGCGTCGCCTGAATTTCGGCGAATTGCAATGTGCGGAAGACATCGAACCACGCAGACAGACCGTCCGCGCTCACGATCACACGCTCGGCATCACCTAACTGTTGCTCGATGTGCGCCGCAGCCGCCAACAACGCATCGTGCGCGTCCGGCATGACGAGTGCGAACGCGTCCTGTGCGAACAACAACCGTCCGGGTAATGCCGCGACACTGTGTGCCGACGCTGCGCCATGCCGCGCCACGCCGGTTCTTGCGTCATCCGCTGTTGCATTGCCGAACAGCACGTCACCGACACGCGCCAGCAGCTCAGCGTCGCGCGCAAACCAACCGCAGGTATCAAAGCTCGGTGCGAGCGGACACGCGCCCGTCATGGCAATGCGGCCGTGCGTTGGGCGAATGCCATAAATTCCACAGAAGCTCGCTGGCGCGCGCACCGAGCCGCCGGTATCGCTCCCAATTGAGAAGTCCACGAGTCCGCCCGCGACCGCCGCCGCCGATCCGCTCGACGAGCCACCGGGGACGCGCCCGGGCGCGGCGACATTCATCGGCGTGCCATAGTGCGCATTCTCGCCGGTAATGCTGAACGCCATCTCCTCGGTGTGCGTCTTACCGAGCATGCTGGCGCCCGCGTCGAGCAGTCGCTGCAGCACCGGCGCGTTTACCCGTGCAGCCTCGTGCGAGCGCAGCCAATCGGGGCTGCCAAATCCTGTGTGGTGCCCCGCGACGTCGTAGATGTCCTTGAGCCCGAACGTCAGACCGGCGAGCGGTCCTGCGCTTGCGCCGAACGCTTCGGCGTGCGTGTGACGGCAGAATGCGCCAATCCGGTCGAGTTCGAAAATGTGCATGAGACGTTGGCCGTGGAGATACGTGTGGCCGGCGCGCGGACGCGGTACGCCGACAACGATCTCTGGCAATGTGGCGTAGGTGTCTATCGAACGCGACAGTCGGCGCAGTACTCTCTCCGCACCGTCGCAACAAGCTGCGTGCTCGGCGCCCGACACCGCGACTCGTAGGCTTACCGGTCATCCGCACATCGCTTTTCCGAGGACGTTATGCACCACTCTGTTTTGCGCACGATTCGCATATCTGCGCACGCCTTGCTCGCACTGAGCGCGTTGGTCGCCGCGACCGCGCACGCACAGCCGACACGCGTCTACACCATCGCAGATTACGATCGCGCGTCGCGACAGCTTGCGCCGAGTTTGGGTGGGCTGGTCGAAGGCGGCGCGGTTGCCGCGAACTGGCTACCCGACGATCGCTTCTGGTATCGCACGAGCGGCGCGGCAGGGGTACAGCTCGTGCTTGTCGATCCTGCCAAGAAGACGCGCACGGTGTGCGACGCAACGCGCAGCAACTGTCCCGGCCTTCCTGCCAATCTCGATTCGGCGGCAGCGGGTGGACGCGGCGGACGTGGCGGCGGTGGTCGCGCCGGAGGAGCGGGTAACGCGGTCACGTCGCCCGATGGTAAGCGATCTGCGTTTGTGCGCGATTGGAATCTCTGGGTGCGGGATATTGCGACGTCGAAAGAGACGCAGCTCACGACCGACGGCAGCACGAACAACGGGTACGCGACCGACAACGCCGGTTGGGTGACGAGCGATCGCGCGATCCTACTCTGGTCGCCAGACTCGAAGAAAATTGCCACCGCGCAGCAGGACGAGCGCAAAGTGGGAGACATGTTCATCGTCGAAACAAAGGCTGGTCACCCGACGATGAAAGCATGGAAGTATCCGTTGCCCGGCGACAGCGTCGTCGCGATGCTGACGCACGTCGTTATCGACGTCGATGCGAAAAAGGTCACGCGCCTGCAGTTGCCGCCACAGTTTCATCGCGGCACGATCGGCGACAACATCACGATGGCCGACTACAACTGGAGCCCCGATGGTTCCCAGTTGGCGCTCGCCTCGACTTCGCGCGACCACAAGCAGACCACATTGCGCGTGGCCGACGCAAGCACTGGCGCGGTGCGCACGGTGTTCGATGAATCAGCCGCGACACACTTTGAATCGCGCACTGGGTGGCGCGTGCTGTGGGCGTCGAAGGAAGTCGTGTGGTACTCGCAGCGCGACGATTGGGGACAGCTCTATCTGTACGACCTGACCTCCGGAAAACTCAAGCACAAAATTACGAACGGCGAAGGTCCGGTTACGCAGATCGTGCGCATCGATTCGGCCACGCGCACGCTCTGGTACGCGGCCAACGGACGCGCGAAGGGACAGGACCCGTACTTCGCACACTATTACCGCATCGGACTCGATGGCAAGTCGCCGCAAGTGACCCTAACGCCAGATGTCGGCGATCACTCGGCGCAGCTGAGCCCGAGCGGTAAGTATCTCATCGACACGTACTCATCTCCTGACGTACCGCCCGTCGTCGCGCTTCGTGACGCGGCCGGCAAGCTGGTGCTGCCGCTCGAGAAAGCCGACATCACGAAGCTCGTGGCCACGGGCTGGAAGCCGCCGATTCCGATCAAGGTGAAAGCCGCGGACGGCGCGACCGATCTCTATGGCATGATGTTCGTACCGACGAATCTCGATAAGTCGAAGAAGTATCCGATCATCAACAACGCCTACCCAGGCCCGCAAAGCGGCAGCGTTGGCGCACGCTCCTTCGCTGCGGCACGCGGGGATAAGCAGGCGCTCGCGGAATTGGGCTTCGTCGTGGTGTCGATTGACGGACGCGGTACACCCGGTCGTTCGAAGTCGTTTCACGATGCGTATTACGGCCGGATGGGGCGCGACAACACCGTTCCGGATCAGATCTCAGGCATGCAGGACCTCGCCAACCAATATCCGTACATCGACATCGACAAAGCCGCGATGTGGGGACACTCGGGTGGTGGCTTCATCACCGCTGACGCGATGTTCCGCTTTCCCGATTTCTTCAAGGTGGGCATCGCCGAGTCGGGCAATCACGACCAACGCGTCTACGAAGATGACTGGGGCGAGCGCTATCAGGGGATGCTCGAAAAGACGCCTGATGGCAAAGACAATTACGATATCGAGGCAAACCAAACGTTCGCGAAGAATCTCAAGGGACACTTGCTGCTCGCGCACGGCACGATGGACAACAACGTGCCGCCGTACAACACCCTGCTCGTCGCCGATGCGCTGATCAAAGCCAACAAAGACTTCGATCTGCTCATGCTTCCGAATCAACCGCACGGGTACGGCAACATGTCCAACTACATGATGCGCCGTCGCTGGGACTATTTCGTGAAGTGGCTGGCTGGTGCAGAACCGCCCAAGGAGTACGAGATCAAGACGATGGCGCGGCCGGTGCCCTGATCGCGGGGCAAGAAAGATGCGTGCGGCAATGGACGATGATCCATGCCGCACGCATTTGTGTTTGCGCCACCGATACGAGGCGGCTACACGATGACGAACTCGGACTGATTTACTGCAGACTCAGAATTTCGACGTCGAAGACGAGCGTCGCGTTGGCCGGAATCGGGCCACTGCCCGCGCGACCGTAGCCCAACGCCGAGCCGATGACGAGCTTCCGCTTTCCGCCGACCTTCATGCCTTGAATCCCGAGATCCCATCCGGCAATGACTTGGCCAGCGCCGAGCGTGAACGTGAAGGCCGCACCACCGACGTTCGAATCGAACTTGGTGCCATTGATCAGAGACCCGGAGTAGACCATCCGCAGCGTCTTCCCGACCACGGCATCCGCGCCGGTACCCACGACCAAATCCTGGATGTACAGCGCGTCCTGCTTCTTCGTCATGTTCGCAATGTTGACGCCGAGACCCGCCGCATAGACCTCAACGGCCGGATTGGACGGAATATCGGGCGTATCGTTGCTGCTGCAGGCGGCAAAGACCGCCGCGCCGGCAAGCATCGGCAGGTGACGAACGGCGCGAGCAACGCGGCGAACCGCGGTCGGAATACGAAGCATGGCGAGTCGGTGTGAAGTTGACCAACTGAGGTGTCCGGGTTGACTACGTTGGACAACGCAAGGTAGCGCATCGCCGTTGCGTCCGAGGTGGTGGCGTATGGCGGTAGCGCGTGGCAGGGGCGCACAGCGAGGACTAGGACGTAGGGCCGTTGCGCAGGCTGGCGTCACCTCGTACGCTGCGTCATGTCACTTGTCGTGCCCGAGACGTCGCCTGACGCGCCAACGCACATGATCGAGACGCGTTTCGTCCTTGAGTTGGCGCGCGCTTTGCACCAGCACGGGACGCCCGCGCATCGACTTGAAGTACTGCTCATGACGGTGGCACACAAACTGGGGCTGACGGCCGAGTTCTTTTCGACGCCGACGAGCCTCATGGTCGGTTTCGGACCGATGGACACGCAGCGGGTCCACCTCATGCGCGTCGAACCGGGTGAGCCGAACCTCGGCCACCTCTCGCGACTCGGTGCGATCACGACGGGCATCACCGAGGGTGGCCTTTCGCCGACGGAGGGGCTGCGCCGGATTCAGGCGCTGCTCGTTGAGCCACCACGGTGGCCGCGCTGGCTCACCTTGCTCGCGTTTATCCTCGCGTCCGCTGCCGTCGCTTGCTTTCTCCGCGTGTTCACCAGCGACGTACTCGTCGCGGCAGTGCTCGGCCTCGTGACTGGCGGCATTTCGCTCGCCTGCGCCAAGAACGACGCGTGGCGACACGTCACCGAGCCGCTGGCCGCGTTTGTCGTCACGACGCTCGCGCTCACCGTCGACGTGATGTCGCATTCGGGAACGGGCTACGCGACGTCGCTCGCGGGGCTGGTCGTATTGCTGCCCGGGCTCTCTTTCACGGTGGCACTGGCCGAACTCTCAACGCGCCATCTCGCGTCAGGCACCGCGCGTCTGAGCGGCGCGATCGTCGTATTCCTGGGACTTGGCTTCGGACTCGCCCTCGGCGCGAAGCTGGGGACATGGCTCGGCGTGCACGCGGGGCTCGACGTGCCGCTGGAAGGATTCGCGTGGCTGCCACATAGCTCGCTCCCGTTTTGGTCGGAGTGGATCGCGCTGCTCATCGCCCCGCTCGCGTTCATGGTCCTGCTCAATGCGGAAGCACGCGACGCTGGATGGATCATGCTCGCGTCCGTGGCCGCGTACCTCACCTCGCGCTTCGCGGGCGCGACGATGGGCGAGGAGCTCGGAGCGTTTCTCGGGGCCTTCGTGGTGAGTGCCGGGAGCAACATCATCGCCCGCTACTTTCGTCGCTCGGCAATCGTGACTGTCGTGCCGGGGCTGTTGATTCTCGTACCGGGAAGTGTCGGCTTTCGGAGCGTGACGTCGATGCTTGGCCAGCAGGTGGAAGCGGGCGTGGCGACCGGTTTTCGGCTGTTGATTATCGGGATCTCGCTGGCCGCCGGGTTGCTGGCCGGCAACGTGGTCGCGAGCGGGTCGCGTCGGCGGCTCTGAGGCTCGGATAAACAGCGAACTGCGGGACGCGAATTTCGCGAATGACACGAATTTGATTTTCGCGGTGGCCACCGACTTCGCGAAACAGTTTGGGGTATTTTGGATCCGTATCCGGGACTGCCTAACGCGCGCAGTTCACCCCCCCAAAAAGCATGCACGATCTCGCCCGTCGCGCCGTCATCTCCCGTGCTCCACGCCAATTCGCGACATTCGCGTAATTCGCGTCCCGCAGTTCGCCGTTCTTTATCCGCGCCATCCGCGAAATTTGCGGCTCGCAGTTCCCGCGCTACGCCGGCCGCGACTCGATGGTCTTCCGATACGCACTGCGACCCGCGCCGAGTATCGCGATCGTCAGGGTCATTCCGATAACCGCGCAGATACTCAGCGAGTAGCGCAGCGCCTTGTCGTCACCGAAGACCCGATCGGTGAGCAGCGCAACGGCCGTTGGTCCGAGTGCGCCTCCTGTGAGATTGAGTACCAGCTGGTATAACGCACTCCCCTGCCCACGCATGCGCGCCGGCATCACTTCGGCGACTGCCGTATTCGCCGCGCCCCACGGCATCGCCGCGAAGATGTTGAGCGGCACAACGAGGAAGGCCGCAACGGTCGCGGACGACACGATCGGAAAAAGCCCCGCGCTCACCAGCATTCCCGCCGCGCCCACCATGCCAACGACGATCGGTGCGTCGGTCAGACCGCGACGCGTCCAGCGATCGGTCAGCCAGCCACCGAGCAACGAACCAACCACGCCGAAGGTCATCGTCATCGTACCTTGCAGCAGACCTGCCTGTTGCACCGTCCAGCCATGCGTGCGGATGAAGAACGGCGTCAGCCACGCACCGACTCCGTAGTTCACTGCAACCGACATTGAGTACCCGACGCCGATCGTCGTCATCGTTCGTGAATGCGCGCGAACGTACGCAAACATTTCACTGAAGGGCACCTTCGCGCGATCGGTCTTCCCAGACGGCGTCGCCTGCCGAGCGGGTTCGCGCATCGTGATGGCCAGTAACGCTACCAGAATGCCCGGCAGCCCGACGATGAAGAACACGCGCTGCCACGGATGGATGTCGCCGAAGAACGGCACATGCATGAGACCTGGCGTATCGAGACCACCGATGACCCAAGCGCCCAACGCGTATGCGACACCAGAGCCAAAAAACGTGCCCATCATGTACACGCTCATCGCGGTCCCAAGGCGGCGTCGCGGAAAGGCGTCAGCGATCATCGAGACGGCAGCTGGGCCAAGCGTCGCTTCTCCAATCCCGACACCGACACGCGCCGCGAAGAATTGATTGAAGCCGTTGGCGAGACCGGTCGCGGCCGTCATCACACTCCACGCCAGCGCGCCCAGCGCGACAATGAGCGTTCGACGTCCCCGATCGACCCAACGCCCAATCGGCAGCCCAAGCAGTGAGTAGATGACGACGAAGCCCAGTCCCATGAGGAGACTGACCTGCGTATCCGTCACGTGCAGATCGCGCTTGATGGGGATCGTCAGCAGCGTCAGGATCTGTCGATCGACAAAGCCCGATACATTCGCCAACGTCAGCACGAAGACGACGTACCACGCGCGCGTCACCGCGGTGCGATTGTCGGTTGTGAGCGCGCGGTCGACGTTTCCCGCGCGTGGGCGTTGCGTTGATTCGCTCATACGATACTCGTGACTGATCGGGGAAATCGATGACGCGAACACCTCGGACATCCACCACCTGCACGCGACGTCTGCACATCGTCCAGCGCAGCGGCCGCGACCACCTGCTACCGACGCTCCCCTAATCCACCGAAAACAAACACGCGCACCTTCGTTTGCCCATTGTATCGCCGTTCCTGCACTTGGGTTGCATCGGTTGACTGGCGAACCGCCGTCACATTCTCGGCCGGCGCAGGCTGGGAACAGTTGCCGATAGAACGTCGCGCCATGAGGTTGTGACATGCGCCACTCGCCCGTCGTTTCTGCCGCGCCGCCTCATGTCGCGCTTATTCCGTTCCTGGCCACGGGCGAAGCGATTGCCGTTGCGTCCGTCCCTATCGACGACCGGTCAACGGACGACAACACGTTGTCCACCGCTCGCGAAGCAGCGGCAGGACCCGGTGCGCGCACCAGTGCGGCAGCGGATGCCGGCGTCGATGATGGCGCAACGCCAAGCGGACGCGCTTCACTGCACGAGGCGTCACACGAAGTAGTGCAAGAAGTGGTGCAAGAAGTGGTGCAAGAAGTGTTGCACGACGACGAAATCGCGCACGCCGCCAACATGACAGCGCTCCGGCGTGCGACCTTTCTCGCCGGACGCGTGGCCCTCCGATCGGCGTCGCGGGCGACGGCGCCGTTTCTCGAACTACCCGCGCTGCTCACCGACCATCGCGGCGCGCCGCGTCTCCCCACGGGCGTACTCGGTTCTGTCAGTCACAAGCGCACACGCGCTGTCGCAGCCGCACTTGCCAACGCGCGCGGTCACGTCGGCATCGATCTGGAAGGACGCGCCATCGAGGCCGATCTGCAGCGACCGTCTATTGCGACGCGCATTCTCACCGCGCGTGAACTCGACGCCATCAGCGCACTCGATCCGCTCGCGCATCGTGAAGCGACGCTGCTCCGTTTTGCGCTTAAGGAAGCGATCTACAAAGCGATTGATCCGATCGTGCAGCGCTACGTCGGCTTCACCGAAGTGGCGCTCGACGTCCATGCGGATGGTCAAGTAGATGTTGAGTTGTTGCTCCCAGAATTTGCACACGTCGCACCGGCGGTCCACGCACAATGGTTTATCGACGATGTCTGGTTTATTGCACTCGCGCGTGCGCATCCGTGAGCGTTTTATGCATGACAGCAGCACATAACAACACTGCGTGACCGCTATCCCTGTGCCTACGCAGTCATCGATAGTTAAACTAATGTACGTCGCCGACGTTGTCCTGGCACGCCACACGCAACTGTCACTCGCGCGCTCCAAACAGGTCCGCATCAGTCACGGTGTGCGCGGTGCACCGGTTCGCGAGCCGCACGAACAGCCGTCCCGCAACGCCTTGGTGACCATTCGATGGCAGCGGCGTCACGAGCAGTTCGCCGTGCAGAATCTCGAAACGATTCCCGTCGTCGGGCAATCGCTCGAGATCAGTCGTCGTCCAGACCGTGTGCGCAGAACCGGGATGCGAAGAGGCGCGCTTGCACGGTATGGCTATACGGTCAGCTCGGCGACGAGGTGTGCGCAAGTGGTGAACATCGGCCACGGATAGCGAGGCCGGGTGTGTCATCCGTCATCGAATCATTCCCTCGGTAATGCGGCCATCCCCAACCAATGCCCGATCGTGACCAACTTGCCGCGCATTCGCAAAACCACATGCGCACGTGTACACGGCGTGACCGACAAACCGTACCGGCGCGACGGATGTCACGTCACACGTTCGACGTTCTTGAGTTACACGTTTGACGCGAGCCCCTTCCGGAGCGTCTCGTCCACAGCGCGTGCGGCCGCGACGACCGCGCCCGCCAGATAGCCCGGTTCAATCGGACTGGTCTCGCTTCCCGCGAGCGCGAGCCGTGCCTGCCAGTGCCCAGTCACCCACGGCGTTTTGTCCGCCGTGACATGTCCTGTCGCCACGCGGTCTGTCGCAGTTGCAGTGAGTGGGTCAGCCGCCCAGTCCTTCAGCAACGTCGCACGTGGATGCAGCGCCTCGGCCCCGAACAACCGCGCGAATTGCTCGATGCAGGCGCGGGTCAACGCGTGATCACCGAGCACCGCGCGCTGATCAGCGCTCACGCCGACGAATCCAAAAAGTGCCGCGTGTTCCGATGCGGTGGTCGCGTCGTGAATCTCCGGCATCGGCCCCACCATGCTCTGCGCAGTTCCGGATAGTCCGGCCGCACGCCAAAACGGTCTGTCGTAAACCGCGACAAACTTCGCATGCGGCGCCATCCACGTCGGCGCGCTGCGCCACCGTCGCGCACTCTGTGCATCCAAAGCCGGTGTGAACGCCACCGTCGCCTCGAGCAACCGCGGCGGCACTGCAGCGATCACGTGTGCGGCAACGAGCTGTTCCTCGTGTCCATCCGACCGTCGAATGGTGAGATCAATTCCATCATCACGGAGCGTCATCGCGGTCACCTGCGCGCCGAGCTGCAGTTGCGCCGGCAGCAACGCGCTGGCCAGCGCACGAACGAGCGATGCGGTACCGCCCGCCAGACGAAAGCTGCGCGGCTGCTCCGGGTCGCCGTGATAGCGTTGGGGCCCTTCGCGCAACATGCGCTCGAAGATCACGTCGCCGTCGCCGTATTGCGCAAACGACGATAAGCCGAGTTCGTCGATCAGGTTGGCGATCGCCGGCTGCGAGTGTGGCCAGAACCATGAGGGACCAAGGTCGAATCCGTCGTCGCTCGGCCGACCGTCATCGTCTGCAGAGAGAATCCGCCCGCCGATTCGATCGCGAGCCTCGATGAGCACGAAGTCGATGTTGGCGGCGCGCAGCAAGCGAGCCGTATGCAGCCCGGCGAGGCCGGCACCGATAATCGCAATGGAAGTGTGTGACATCATGCAAAGATAAGCAAACGACAGAGCGGTAAAGGAGGGTTAACCGATGCGCCGAGCCTCGTGCACCGCGATACCACCACCCAAGTGCGTTGTCACCCGCTCCACACGAAACCCTTCGCGCTCGAGCAACGCGCTGAACTGCTGCCAACTCATGAACGTGTCGATGCTGCGCGCGATATATCCGTAGACGATCGGATCACGGTGCCACCACCACCCCACCGCATTCCCCGCCACCGACAGATACCACAGCAGCAGCGCGCGCCACGGCGCAAACGCGGGCCGATAGAAGTCGAGGGTTACCAACAAGGCCCCCGGTCGCATCACGCGCGCCATTTCACGCACCGACTGCGCGGGATCTGGCACATTGCGCACGCCGTAGCCCGCTGTGACCAAGTCCATACTGGCCGTAGGCAGTGCGATCGCCGCCATGTCGCCCACCATCGTAGTCACGCGTGTCGCGATCTCCGCATCTCGCGCGGCGTCGGCCAATCGCGCGTTGGCCTCGTCGATCATCTTGGGCGATGCGTCCAGCGCCGTCACATGCACATTCGGCAACGCGCGCGCAATCGAGACCGCGAGATCTCCAGTGCCGCATGCCAGATCCAGCGCGTCGGACGCGGTACGCGCGCCACGCACGATGGCTACGAGCGCGTCGCGCTTCCACGACGCATCCATGCCAAACGAGAACAACCGCGTGAACGCGTCGTAGCGCGGAGCAATGATGTCGAACATCGGTGTCACGAACGCTTGTTTGCGTGACGGGTCGCGCAGGTGCGCTTCGAGATCGAGCGCGCCAAGCTTTTGCGGCGGCACCGCAGCACCCGCGACTGGCTTATGCGACACCGGCTCATTCGCAACCGGCTCGTGTTCGACCGGCGCGTCCGCTACCGGCACCGTGGGCGCAGGGTGATCTTTCGACATGCCTCGTTCTCAATTCTGGGTGGCGGTCGCACTGTCCGTCGGCACACTGGCCGCCGTCGCAGCGCGCAGTCGTGACCATGCCGCGGCGGACACCGCCAATGTAGCCACCGAGAGCGCTCACCAACGGTTACCCGGCGATACGGTACCGCAGACTGCGCCCACCGCTGAGCAGTCGCTCGGCACGTTCAAGGTGCGCGACCTGCACGACAAGGTCATTCCGCTTGTCACCAAGGGACAGCCGGCGATCATCATGGTCAGCTCGGTGACGTGCAGCTGGTGCAAGCGCACACTCAAGGACCTGGGCGAGATGTCGGGCGGGCGGGAGCTGACGCGTCTCAAGTTCCTGACGCTCGAGGGCGCTGCCGAGGGCATTCCGATGCTCGCCAAGGAGAAGCTCACCGGTGCCGAATTGATTGGTCCCGCCGGCAGCGCTGATCAGGTGTTGCTGACCTTTCGCTATCCCGGTACGCCCACGTTTGTGGCGATTGACCGAAATGGCCGAGTGGTGAAGACGATGCCTGGCTATCCGATCCGACAGGAGCTCGCGTATTGGTTGGCGGTCATGGTGGGAGACGCCGAGACGCCTTAGGTGTCGAACGTGGCACCCGGGTTCTGCCTCAACCCGCAACCCGCGCTCGCGTCGCGCTTTCATCGCGGTGGGTGCCGCGCTCGTGCAGGGTGCGGTCGCGGTAGGGGCAACGCGTATCGCGTGAAACGCAACGATGCCGTCGCCCGCCTCGGGCTCACGCTCGCCGATTCGACGCGGCTTGCCGCGCTGTTCATGCCCACCGTGCACGACCCCGCCGAAAGTGTGCTAGCCCGGAATTTGGCGGACGCGTTGTTGAAGGCGGCGCAAAGCGACAAGCGGATTTTGCCCCTGGGCGAAGTACGCGCCAGCTCCATGGCGGTCGAGCTGGGGCTCGAACCAAACACGATCAGCCGCGATACGCTCATCGCCATGGCGCGCGATCTCGGGCTACACACCACGGTGAGTACGTCGGTCGCACGCGTAGGCGGCAGCTTCCTGCTCAGCAGTGAAGCGCGGGCGACCGTCAACGACAGTGCCCTCTTTCGTGTCGAGCTGACCGCGGCTGATGTGGCCGCCGTGCCTGAGGCAATCAAGCGACTCACCGAGCAGAACCGCGTAGGGTTGGTGGCAGCATTCGCTCGTGTGAGCCGGCACAAAGCCTCGGGCAAGCTCATTGGCACCACGCCGGAAGCCGCGCGACTGTGGACCGAAGGACTTGAGCTGCAGGACCGCGGCGACAACCTCGCGGCCGCAGAGAAAGCCCGCGCGAGTGTGGCGCTGGATAGTACCTTCGCACCCGGGTGGTTGACCCTCGCGGTCAACCTCAATACGCGGGCGTGCATCCGCATGAGCGATTCATGGCCAATCGGCAGGCGTATATGCTGCGCGATCGACTGCGCTCGAAATGGGTGAAGTCGCTGGTGGCCTCACCATACCTACGTGACATCGGCGACTATGGCAACGCGCTACGCCTGCTCGAAGCTGGTGCCCTGGCGGAGCCCGGTCAGTTTCGAGGGGCCAGGGAAAACGAGATCGCGCTCAACTATTCAGGCATGCGGAGGCCGGACCTGTCGGGCGGGTACTACGCCACGGGTCGCGACACCACGCATCGTGCGCCGGGCGTCTATGACCGCAACTAGCTGCTGTCACTGAGGGAAACCGGCAAGGTGGACGACGCCCGCCGCGATCTCGCCCCCTACGACTCGCTCGCTGGCGCCGGTAACGCCACCGTACGCGAGATGCGGCATGAGTTCACCATTGCGCTGCGCGACGTAGACAGCACACGCGCCATCGCGGCGCTGCGACTGGCGGCGGCACAATCGCCGAGTGGACGGCTGGCGGCACCACTCGCGGTACGCAACGCACTTGTCGCCGCCGGTCAGCTCGACTCGGCGCGCGCCATCGAAGACTTGCGGCGCGACATGCTGCGCACGAACACCGACACCGCCTCGCTGCTGCTCTCCGAGGTGACCGAAGCGCTCATTCGCACCCAGTTCGGCGGCGAGGCCAACACCGCGGCGCGCCTCGACCCGGTGTTGCGCGATGGTCGCCTCGCGGCGCTGCTGCCCCTTGATCGCCAGTACAGCGCGCTCGGGACCACCCTCGCCGCCACCGGCCGCGTGGCCGACGCCAAGCGCGTGCTCACCGAGTGGGCGGCCAGCATGCCCCCCGATCTCGCGCGTGCACAAGGGTGGCGAATCGCCACCGCGCGCGGTGAAGTGCTGCTGGCGGAAAAAAACGGCGCCGGCGCGTTGGCCGCATTTCGCGCCGGCGACTCCACCAGCTGCGTGCCCTGCGCCTGGCCCAACTACGCCCGCGCCTACGACGCCATGGGCAAGCGCGACTCGGCAATTATTTGGTACGAGAAGTACGTGTCGTCGAGCTCCGTGATGCTCTCCAATGCCGCACACGCGCGATTGCTGGCGCAGGCCTATCGCCGGTTGGGTGAGCTACACGAGGACGCCGGTCATACCAAAGAAGCGCTGCAGCGTTACGGCGATTTTATCGGGCTGTGGAAGAAGGCAGATACGTCGTTGCAGCCGGCGGTGAAAGCGGCCAAGGAGCGCATGGCGAGGCTGAAGGCCAAACGGGGCTGAGCTCGACGCGCCCGCGCGCCCGCGCGCCCAAAGACCCTCGCCAATGCTCGTGCCGTATCGAAAACAATTGCTCCATCGTACGTCGCGACTTCTTGATGTTGGCGCTTCGGGCTTCCGCTTAGGTGAGGCGAAACGGGCCGACGGTTTAGGTCACAAGCAATCCCGATCACCGATTTCCCGCGCTCACGAACCCGCGCACGCACGCGTGAGCCGGTTCGTCGCCCTTTCGTGTGATTCATGCGGTGGGGCGAAAGCGCCCCCGCTGTCAACGTCGTATCGCCAGCACCTCCTGGCTGGATCCGACATCACCGCCGCATCGAATGGAGAGCCCACATGAATCGACGCTTTTCCCCCCAGCCACTACGCGCAACGTTGAGCTTCGCCGTACTCTCGGTGATTACCGCATGCGCCGGCGAGGTCATCTCGCCCACCGCCGTCGAGCCGGCGACGGATGCGATTCGTCGGGGATCGGCGGCGAGCGTGACCGCATCGAGCGGCAGCGTGCAACTGGCTAGTACAACGCGCGCCGGCGCCGCCGCGAAGATCAGTAGTACCACCTGCAGTCTGTCCGCCGACGGGACGCTCCTCCTCTTTGCGAGTGACGCGTCAGATCTCGTGAACGGTGACACGAATGGCGCATCCGACCTCTTTCTCAGAAATCTGACCACCGGCATTACCACTCGCATCACGACCGGCTCGAGCGGCGCGCAGTTAGCGGCCGGTGGCAATTGTCTCGGAACGACGATGACACCGGACGGTCGGGTCGTGGCGTTCAATTCCGGCAACGGCGCTGGCACCGTGTTCGTGAAGAACACGCAGACCGGCGCGTTGACGCAGGTTTCGCCAGCCATTGGCTCGGTACCGCAGGTCACTGGCTTCTTCGGCGGGGTTCTTTCCGACGACGGTAGAAGCGTCGTGTTCATGACCGTACCGGCACAGCTGTATCTCGGTGCGTACCAGTATGCGAACGCCGTTCCCGCACGGCTGATGCTGAGAGACCTCAACACGAGCTCCCTTGTCACGCTGCCAACCGACAACGGTAACGTCGCCAACGGAGAGGTGGTGGGAAGTCGGTTTGCGATATCCCCCGATGGCACGCGCATTGCCTTCGTCTCGTCATCGTCCACGCTCGCCTCAGGCGATACGAACGGCAGGCCTGACCTGTTCGTAATGAATCTCCACGACAACACCGTGGTACTCGCGTCGAGCAGCAGTACAGGAACGCCGGCAGTCGGCGGTAGCACGTACTGGAATCCGTCGTTCGTCTCCAACACGCAGCTGTCATTCGGCACCGGTCAGCTCAGTAGCCTTGGTGACGCGGGGCTCTACCTGAAGAACCTCAGCTCGGGCGCACTGACACTGGTCCTGCGCGATGTCGACGGCGGCACCACCGCCGTGATTTCCGGTGACGCACGCCTGGTCGTGTTCTCGCGGACTTACAGTGGTTACGATTCCCGGATATTTGTGCGGGACGTCAGCACCGGTGCGGAGACGGTCGTTAGTAGCAACGGTAGTGGCACACCGAGCAACGGCAGTTCAACGGGCGCAGTGATCTCGCGAAATGGCGCGCGTGTCGCGTTCGGGTCCAGCGCGTCCAATCTGGTGACACCCCGCCCGCCGAGCGGCGTCTTCCAGCTCTACGTGAAATCTCTCGCGGCTGGGGCAGCAATCGCGCCCTGAGGTACTACGCCATATTCACGGATCGTCGCACCTCGCGTCGTCCCGCGGCGTAGCGCAAGTTCGCCGGCAATGAGCGACCTGACAAAACTCTCCGCCGCACTTAGCCGTAGCTACACCATCGACCGCGAGCTCGGCGCCGGCGGCATGGCGACGGTGTACCTCGCGAGCGACCTGAAACACGATCGCCTCGTCGCAATCAAAGTGCTCAAGCCGGAACTCGGTGCGGCGCTCGGCGCCGAACGGTTCCTCGCCGAGGTCAAAGTCACCGCCAATTTGCGGCATCCGAATGTGTTGCCGTTGTTCGACTCGGGCAGCGCCGACGGGTAACTGTTTTACGTCATGCCCTTCATCGACGGCGAAACGTTGCGCGCCCGCATGAGCCGTGAGCAGCAAATGCCGATGGACGAGGTGCTGCGCATCGTCGGATTGTTGGCGGCCGCGTTGGACTACGCACGCGCTACCGGTGTCGTGCATCGTGATCTCAAGCCCGAAAATATTCTGCTGCAGGCCGGGCAGCCCATCATTGCCGATTTCGGCATTGATAGGCCGTCGCCAACGTTGGTGGCGACCGCATCACGTAAACGGGGCTCTCGTTGGGCACACCCAACTACATGAGTCCCGAGCAGGCCGCGGGTGAACGCGCCGTCGATGCACGCAGCGATCAGTATGCGCTCGGCGCGATGACGTACGAAATGTTCACGGGCGAACCGCCGCATAGTGGGGCGACCGCGCAGAACATTGATGTGCGGGACATCGGTGCAAGGCTCCGTGTTGCGACCGTGCTCACCGGCAGCGTACAACGCGCAGGCGATAAGTTACGCATTACGGCGCAGCTCGTGAACACCAGCGACGGCGTGAGTCAATGGTCGGATACATTTGACCGTAGCGCAGCAGACATCTTTGCCGTGCAAGACGAAGTCACGCGCGCCCTGATCACCGCCCTCAAGGGCAAGGTGTAGGCGACAAGCGTCTACGGCGGCGCGACGACAACCACCGATCCACAAGCGTACGATTTGTATTTGCAGGGCCGCTTCTTTCAGACCAAGCGCACCACTCCGGACGTCACGCGCGCTATCGCGTTGTTCAGGCAGACCATCGCGCGCGATTCGACGTTTGCGCAACCATGGGCTGGACTCGCCGACGCGTATTTGGTGCGAGCGTTCTAGTCCAATGTGCCGACAGTGCCGAAAGTGCCGACAGTGCCGACGCTCACGGCGTCTCGGCAGGCAGTGAATCGCGCGCTCGTGCTTGCGCCGGACTTAGTCGAAGCGCGCGCAACACAGGCGTACCTGTTGTATGTACTCGACTGGAACTGGCCAGCGGCCGACAGCGCATTTCAGCAAGCAATCGCTCACGGTCCCAACGACAGCACGACGTACAAGTGGTACAGCGATGTGCTGGATGTACTTGGACGGTTTCCTGATGCGCAGCGTGTCGCGGAGCGTGCACGCGAGTTGGACCCAGTGTCCAGTGCGGCCCTCGCGACTCTCGGATTTATGGCGTTTCGGCGTGGCGATGACGCCGACGCTATGCGCTTGCTCGATCAGGCGTTGGCCTTGGATCCCTCGCAGCCACACGCGCTACGACAGATCGTCAGCCTTCTCATCGACAACGGCGACTCCACTCGGTTTTTGGCGATGCAAGAACGCTTGGTCGCGAGCTCTGAACTTGCTGGCGCACCGACCGCCTTGCTGCGTCGTGCATGGCAGTCCGGTGGACGTGAGGCGGCAATCCGGGTGCAGATCGCGACGTTCGACAACCTCAACTCGCCGTATGAAGCGGCGCGGTGGCGCGAGAAATCGGGCGACCTAGACGGCATGTTTCGTGACTTGGATCGCGCGCATGCGGCGCACGTGATCTGGATGGCGCCGTTGAAATTATTTTTCAACAGGTCGCCGGCGGCGCGTGATCCGCGCTTCAAAGCACTACTCGCGAAGACGAAAATCGCGGAGGACAACCCGTGAGTGACTTCGACAGCGTTCCGCAGGAACCGTTCATCTTGTTCGCATGCTGACCGCTGCCGATTGCGCGACGAGATCGTTCGACGCTGGGCCGAAAAGCTGGTCTCATCGTGCGGAAGCGTCGCGATGCCCACTCGCACATGCACCACGATCAAACTCACGACGCCATCGTCAACCGATCAAGCCGTCGCTTGTCGAGCGTCACGAGCACCGCACACGTCGTGATGGCGACCGCAGAAATCGCGCACCACGGACAGAAGCTTTTGAGCACGATGAACTCGCCATACTTGAGCCGCAGCGTGAACAAAATCGCCGGCCAGATCAGACACTGCAGCACCGTGTTCGGCCAGCGCGCGTCTTCGGATTTGGGCGACGTACCAACCAGCGAGACAATGAACAGGCACGCATAGCCGATCGTCCCGATCAGCGCGACGTCGACGCCAAAGAACCAGCCATAGCGACTGCCCTGCACGTATTCGCAGCCACCGCTGCCCGTGCACGCCAGCGATCCGACGAGGCCGAGTTTCCAGAGATGCAGATACAGCGCAACGATGCCGGAGATCAAGCTCGCTAGCGCAATGCCCATGCGTTGGGTCACAGTCGGGACGGGAACGGGAAACGTGGTGGCCAAGCGAACCAATCGAATATGACTTGTCTCGCCGTCGAATGGATGCCTCCTGCCCTTCTCCGGAGCGGCCCTTGCGAGTGGACTCCCCATCCATACCTTCGCGCCTCATGACGTCTCCTACTCCGACCGCGGCGGTCGCCACCCGCGCGCTCGCCGTTCGCCGCTGGCGTATCGCCGCGACGCTGACCGCACTGATGGTGTGTGTCTACTTCGGCTTCATCGCCCTCGTCGCGTTTCAACCGAAAATGCTCGGTACGCAGATTCAGGACGGTCTATCGATTGGTATCGTACTGGGCGCGCTGGTCATCGTGGCCGCGTGGGTGCTCACCTTTGTGTATGTGCGCTGGGCGAACCGCGTCTACGATCCTGCGCTCGCGGCGCTTCGCCTGCATCACGACGGAGAGCGTTGATGAGCGCGATCGCCTCGTCGCTCCTCGCCATCCTCCAGACGTCGGCCGTGGTCGCCCCAGCAGGCGCCGCGACGGCGACTGCGGCACCGACAATGGTCGTTGGCACGCCAGACCCCGTCGCGATCTCGTTCTTCGCGGTGTTCATCACGATGACGCTCGCGATCACATATTGGGCCGCGCGGCGCACGAGCAGCACCGAAGATTTCTATGCCGCCGGTCGCTCGGTCACGGCTGGGCAGAACGGTATCGCGCTCGCCGGCGATTACATGAGCGCCGCGTCGTTTCTCGGCATCGCGGGCCTGGTGTCGACCAGCGGTTTCGACGGCTTGATCTACAGTACCGGATGGCTTGTTGGCTGGCCGGTGGTGCTCTTTCTGATCGCTGAACCGCTGCGCAATCTCGGTCGCTATACGTTCGCGGACGTCGTCGCGGCGCGCCTCGATCCAATCCCCGTTCGTATCGCCGCCGCCTGCGGGACGCTGGCGACGATCGCGTTCTACCTGATCGCGCAAATGGTTGGCGCGGGCAGCTTGATCAAATTGCTGTTCGGCATTCCCTACGAGTTAGCGGTCGTCATCGTCGGCATCGCGATGATGGGCTATGTCCTCTTTGGCGGCATGCTGGCAACGACGTGGGTGCAGATCGTCAAGGCCGTGCTCCTGCTGGGCGGCGCGGCCGCGCTGGCGATCATGGTGCTCGCCCGATTCCACTTCGATCCGCGCGAGCTCTTCGCACAAGCCGCCGCGAAGTTCGGCCCGGGCATGCTGGCGCCGGGAAAGCTTGTCTCCAATCCGCTCGACGCGATTTCCCTCGGGCTGGCGCTGATGTTCGGCACCGCGGGGCTCCCACACATCCTGATGCGCTTTTACACCGTGCCCGACGCGCAGGCGGCGCGCAAATCGGTGTTTATCGCGACCGGTCTCATCGGGATGTTCTATCTGATGACGTTCGTTCTTGGCTTCGGCGCGATGGTGCTCCTCACGCCGAGCGCGATCAAAGCCGTCGACGCCGGCGGCAACATGGCGGCCCCGATGCTGGCCCAGCTGCTCGGTGGACGCCCGTTCCTCGGCTTCATCGCAGCGGTTGCCTTCGCCACCATTCTCGCGGTCGTCGCGGGGCTCGCATTGTCTGGCGCGGCCGCAATCTCGCACGACTTGTGGTCGTCAGTGATCCGTCGCGGCAAGCCCAAGCCCGGCGAAGAGCTGCTCGTGGCGCGCATCGCGACGGTCTGTCTGGCTCTCGTCGCGATGGCGCTCGGCATCGCCTTCAAGGGTCAGAACGTTGCCTTCATGGTTGGCTTGGCCTTCGCGATTGCGGCGAGCGCCAACTTCCCGGCCTTGGTGCTCAGCGTCTTCTGGCGCCGAACCAGCACCGCGGGCGCCGCGTCGAGCATGGTCATCGGGACCATCGCCACGCTCACGCTGATCGCGCTCTCGCCAGCGGTGCAAATCGACCTGCTGCATCACACCACGGCGAGTTTCCCACTCAAGAACCCCGCACTCGTGTCGATCCCGTTGTCGTTTCTGACCGGCATCGTGGTGTCGCTGCTCGTGCCCGATCGCGATGGTCCGGCACGGTACGCCGCGCTCGAAAAGCGGCTGTTGCTCGGCGCGGACTGACCAAGCTGCCATCGCACGACTCGGACATTTTTGCCGGTATGGGACGAATTGTGATCGCGATTGATGCCGGTCACTACTGCGGCGGACGTAGGCGCCGCTGGGTCAAACCGCCTCCAGCCGCGAATGCAGCGCTACAACAGAATCCTTTACACAGCAACGCTTTATCGCAGCTCGCGCAGCCTGACGCAGCCACAGAACTGCTCCCAAAATGACCGGATGGCACGGTGGTTGCGCTTGCGACCGCCAGAAACCGTGCTCGCTGCGGGTTGAGTACACGTCGAATCGACGCTGATTTCGGCCGCTCGACCGCACCATCCCTGATTCGCCATGCTCGATCGTATCGCCGCTCGTGCGGCATTCTGGTGTGCACTCGCGTTCGTGTTCCTCGGCGGCATCCTCATGATGCTGCAGGGACCGACCAGCGCCGGTGCGTTCCTCACGGACGCCAAGCTGCCGCTCGTTCATCAGACCGTCATCACCGCGGGGCTCGTACCGCTCTCTGGTGCGGCACCGTTTCTGTCCTTTGCAGCGCTCGTGCTCGCAATCGCCGGCTGGCAGTTCACGCGCCGAGACTCGGTACGCAGCGGCGGCGATCAGCTCGCACTCCGAGTGCAAATGCGGCGACTGCAGGATGCGATGCACGGCAGCGCAGACGGCGTCTTCCTCTTACGCGCCGTTCGCAACGCCGAAGGCACCATTGACGACTTCGAAGTGGCTGACGTAAATCCGACCGGCGCGCTGTTGATGCGGGCCACCCGCGATGAATTGGTCGGGCAACCACTCCGTCGCGCCGTGCCCACCGCAATGTTTCACGCGCTGAGAGCGCGCTACGCAGAAGCCATGACGCGCCAGGATGTGCACGTCGAAGACGTGCGCGTTGATCGGCGCCGTTTTGCGGCGAGCTGGTTGCTCCATCAGGCCGTGCCCACCGCCGACGGCGTGGCAGTGACGGTGCGCGACATCTCCCAGCGAAAGCGCGAGGAAGTGCGCCTGCGTCGCGCATCGCTCACCGACGACCTGACGCAGCTCTACAATCGTCGTGGCTTCCTCACGCTTGCCGATCAGAACCTCCGCATCGCGCGACGTCAGGGGAAAGAAGTTGTCTTGTTGTACGTCGACATGGACGAGTTCAAACAGCTCAACGATACGTTCGGCCATGCCGAAGGTGATCGTGCGCTGGCCGCGGTCGGCCGTCTGCTCCGTCGCGCAGTACGCGATTGCGATGTGGTGGCCCGCATGGGTGGCGACGAGTTCACGATCATGGCGCTTGATGCCGACGGCGCAGCCGCGCGTCTCATCCAGCGTCGTATCGAAGAGCGTGTAGCGTTGCTGAACGCAAGTGGCGAGCTCGCGACGACGCTGTCACTGACCATTGGCCACACGCGCTCGCGTCCCACCGATCAGGCCTCGCTGGCGGAGCTCCTCGACCGCGCGGACACGCTGCTCTATGCGCGCAAACGTCGTCGCAAACTCGCGGTGGCGGCGTCCAAGCGCGCGGACTCTCGCCAGAGCGCGTCGCCCGCTATCGCCGGACGTCGTCCGTCGTTGCTACCGACGACGACACTGACGCCGCCGGACTTGAGCGCCATTGCTCGGGCAGCGGCATCGGCAGGCGTGAATGTCCCGACAAACGCATCGACGTTCAGTTCGACGCAAGCGGCGTAGCGGACGGGACACATCGAACACGGGCAACGCGTACGGACCGCTTGCCCCGCACGGCTCTTGCACTGACGTTCGTACCATGAGCTTTCACGCGTTCAATCCGGCCACCGGCGACCATCTGTACGACGTCGCCCCTCTCACCCCCGCCCAAATCCAAACGCTGTTGGCGCGCGTTGACGATGAGCAACGCCACTGGCGGCATGCTACACTCGAGCAACGCGCCCGCTTCATCACCGCGCTCGGCGTTTCGCTCCGTGCGCATCGCGAGGCACTCGCGGAAGCGCTGACACTGGAAATGGGCAAGCCGATCGTCGCCGCTCGGAGCGAAGTGGACAAGTGCGCGTTCCTGTGCGACGTCGCACCGGCGCTTGCCGCCACCGCGCTCGCCGACGAGCCGATCAGCGACGATGGCCACATCAGCATCAGTGTCCGCTACGCGCCACTCGGCTGCGTGCTCGCCATCATGCCGTGGAATTTTCCGTATTGGCAAGCGCTGCGGTTCGCCGTGCCTGCGCTCCTCGCGGGTAACGGCGTGCTCATCAAGCCGGCCGGCTCGGTGCCGGGTGCGGCGCGCCTGCTCCAGCAGTGCCTCGACGAAGCACGCGCCGCCGTCGCCACAACGGACACGCCAGTGGCCCCCTGTCACCATGCACTTGCCGCACACGACGACATCGATGCGATCATCGCCGACGATCGCATCGTGGGCGTGACACTCACTGGTAGCGATCGCGCCGGACGACATGTCGCAACTGTTGCTGGTGCGCAGCTGAAGAAAATCGTGCTCGAACTCGGTGGGAGCGACCCGTTCATCGTGTTGCCGAGCGCCGATGTCGCGCGTGCGGCGAGCGTCGCGGTGACCGCGCGTACCGTGAACACCGGTCAATCGTGCATCGCGGCAAAACGCTTCATCGTCTGCGATGCCGTGTACGAGCCATTCATGCACGCCTTCACCGCGGGTATGCGCGCACTCGTGGTTGGAGATCCACGCGATGAACGCACGCAGGTCGGACCGATTGCCACCGCAAGTGTGCGAGACGGACTCGCACAACAGGTGAGCAAGTCGGTTGCGCTCGGCGCGACACTCACGCTCGGTGGCGCGGACGCATCGCTGCCGGGCTTTTTCTACGCGCCGACGATCCTCACCGACATTCCGGACACCGCGCCGGCTGCTCGCGACGAGCTCTTTGGCCCCGTCGCATCAGTGTTTCGTGTCGCCAACGTAGACGAGGCCATTGCACGCGCCAACAACACGCCGTTCGGACTTGGTGCCAGCATCTGGACGACGGACGACGCGGAGGCCCATCGCTGCATTGACGCGTTAGATGCCGGGATGATATTCGTCAACGATATGGTTGCGTCCGACCCACGCTATCCCTTCGGCGGAGTGAAGCAGTCGGGCGTTGGACGTGAGCTTGGTCTCGCGGGCTTCCGCGAATTCACGAACCAGAAGACGGTGCGCCTCGTTCGCGCGACGTGACGCGCACACGTTGCTACACCACCACGTCGTCGCTCTCCTGCGGCCCTTCGATCAACCGACGCCACCACGGCCGCTGATCTTCTGCGCGCCGCACATCGCGTACGACCTGTCGCCAAGCGATGCGCATCTCCTGCGCATCGCCAAATCGATCTTCGACACGCGGCGCGAGGCCATGCTTCAACCACGCGGCGATCGAGTCGGCAAAGCCATCCGCTAACAGTCTGGCGGGCAACGTGTTTGACAGCTGCTGCGCGAGCACGAGTTCGCCAGGGCCATCGCCAAATGGCGGATGCCCCGTTAACACGAAGTAGACGATGCTCGCCAAGGCGAAGCAGTCGGTAGCTGGCCCCTGCGACTCGCCCAGCAACTGCTCCGGCGCCGCGAACGACGGCGTGCCTGAAGTTCCCGCCTTCTCTTCGCCGAGCGCGTACGCAATACCGAAATCGCCGATCCGCCACCGGCGATAGCGATCGATCAGAATGTTTTCCGGCTTGAGGTCGCGATGAATGATGCCGCTGGCGTGCGCCGCGATCAGGGCCTCCAACACGTCGTCGACTTGCTGCGCGATTTCCTCGAACGGACGCGGTCCACTGCGCGCGAGCAGGCTGGCCACTGATCCACCTTCGGCCAGCTCCATCGTGTACCACACGATATCGCCACGACTGTCGCTGTCATAAATCGGCACGATGGACGGGTGCGCAAGCTGCGCGGCCAATCGTGCTTCACGACGAAAGCGCGCGACCGCCGCATCGTCTTTCGCGATGTGCGGATGCAACACCTTGATTGCCACTTCACGCGACAGCGACAGATCACGCGCGCGCCACACGCTGCCGAACATGCCGCTGCCCAACGGCGACAGAATCTCGTAATCGTCCGCGGTGGCCCAGCGGAGTCGCGCATCGGCGGTGTCGAGTGCCGGTGGCAACTCGTCCCCTTCCGGCGCGTACATCACCTGCCGTACGGACACGTGGCGATCCATGTCGCGCAGCATCGCCGCGATGCTCGGAAAGCGAAGCGCCGGTTCTGGGTTAAGCGCACGCTCGAGAACCGCCGCCAGCGCCTGCGGACAATCTGGGCGCAGCAGCGTCATCGGCGGGGCATCGCGCTCGGGCGGCGTTTCGCCGGTCAGCATCGTGAACAGCATCGCCGCCAACTGCCACTGGTCCGACGTGGGCGTCGGATGCCAGCCACCATCGCTCCACTCGGGCGGTGACGGGGCGAACTCCGGGCTCGGGCGTGCGCCGGCCGGAATCTGATCTTTTGGCAACACCCACTCCCAGCCAAGCAGCCACAGTCGACCACCGGGAGTCAGCCAGACCGAGTTCGCCGAGATGTCACCATGCGCGGCGCCAGTATCGTGCAGGTACGCCAGCGTGCTTCCCGCCTCACGCAACACCTGGAGCGAGGCCGGTACCGACTCGGGGCCCAAGCGCGCGACCCGCGACAGCACGGTTTCGCCACTGATCCAGCGTCGCAAATAACCCGGACCGCGGCGGCTCTCCTGATACGACGCCCAGTAGTGGTACGTCGTCGGGATGGACGGATGATTTCGATGCGCGAGCGAACGCGCTTCCTGCCAGAGCCACTGCCCATCCGACTCGTTGGGCGAACTGACCAACGACAGCGAGCGCCCCAGCGCGTCGACGACTTCCTGATAGTGCCGATGCTCGCGCATCAGTCCTTCGTTGCCCCACGACCACCCAGGCGGGAGCGACCACGCTTCCAGGTGAGGTGGCGGCGACGACGTCGCGCGGTGGCCAGCGAGGAGAGAATCCGGAACCATGCCGAAGTGTAATGCCGCGAACATCGCTTTATCGACCGATTTTCAGCCCCGTGTGCGCAGACCGACCAGCTGGGCCGAGTCGATATGCAAGTGCGGTTGCTACGTTGCCGCGGGCGAGCTCTCTGGCGTCATCGCCGGAGTTGTCGCGAGGAGCGAAATCTCGACGGTCGTTCCCGCACCGGACGTACTCTGAATCGCGATGGACCCACCCCAGCTTTCGATCAGGCGACGGCTGATCGCGAGCCCCAGCCCGCTGCCGCTCGTGCGCGTCGAGAAGTGCGGCTCAAAGACGCGATCGAGTACCGTCGGCGCGATCCCGACGCCGTCATCCGTGACATGCAGCAGCACCCGATCGATATCCTGGACCCGCGATCGCGACAGCCGGACGGACACCGCGCCGGCCTGTGCCAATCGCGCGTTCTCGAGCACGTTGAGCAGCACTTCTTTGAGTTCGTCGCGCTGTGCCAACGCGACATGCGCCAACGCGACATGCCCCAAGGCAGCATGTGCCGACGCATCCTGCCCTACGGCGATATCTGCGCGCTGCGCGATGACCTGAGCTGCATCCCTGGGAGTCGGCTCACCACTATCACTCGGCAACCAATTCCAGCGCACGTCGCTCTCACCCATACGCTCCAGCTCGAGCACATCGCGGACGACAGCATCAACGTCGACTGCGACGGCGCGCTCACGATCCGCTGGCGCCATGCCGTATCGACTGAACGCACGCGCGATCTCATCCAGGTGATCGATCTCAGCGAGCACACGCGTGACATTCGTATCGAGAATGGTCGCGAAGTCGCCGCGGCCATCGCGGAATGCGCGTCGCAAATGCTGCACACCGAGTCGAATCGGTGTAAGCGGATTCTTGATTTCGTGTGCGATCTGTCGAGCCATTTCGCCCCACGCCAGCACACGCTGCGCGGTCGCGAGCTCAGTCACATCGTCCACCGTGAGTACCGCACCATTGGGCAAGCGCGCGAGTCGCGCGCGAAGCTGGCGCCCCTCCACCGAGACTTCGAACGCGTCGGCAACGAGTGCGCCGCTGCTGGTCGTACTGAGGAATAACAGACACCGCGTGACGAGCGGCTCGAGCGCATCCGACATCGAGCGCAGCGTCGCGCCGCGCGCGCGCACCGGAGCGCCGAGCAGCGCAGCAGCACGCGGGTTTGCCAACAGAATTTCGCCATCGGGGCGCAGCGCCAGCACGCCGCTCGCCACGTTTTGGAGAACGGCGTCGGTGCGACGCTGCGCGGCTTCAAGCGCCGCGCGACTGGTGGACAAATCGCGCGCCATCCGACTGAAAGCGCGATACACGGGCGCAAACTCCGCCGCAGGCGCGGCGCCGAGCGAGGGGTCTTCGCCGCCTGCCGCGATCGAGAGTGCCGCTTCGCGGAGTGCGCCGACGGGCCGCGCGAGTGACCGCGCGGCGATGCCACTCGACCAGAGCGCGGCCAGTGCACCGAGCGCCGTCACGAACAGCAGCAGCACGCCGAGATCCGCGCGGCGCGCGTCGAGCGCGAATTCATCGCCGCGCGCAGGTGTCGCAAGGACATCGGTCGCATCGGTGATCGGCACACGGCGAAAACCGACGAGCGCCTGTCGGCCTCCGATGGCGAGACGGCGCGTCGCGAATACGTCGTCGGATCCGAAATCGTCGGACGCGAGCGATGTCGGCAGCAGTCGACCGAGCGGCGCCAACGCGTCGAGCAACGCGTCACTTGCGGCAGCAAGTTGTCCGTCGCGATAAAGAAAGAGCGGGGTGCCGGCGCTGGTACCAGCGTTCGTCAGTTGACGTCGCTCGACGTCGAACGCCGCGACACGCAGCGCTTCACGTACGAGCAACTCGCGCGCGGCCGCGTCGTCGTCTTGCAAGCGATACCAGGACCACGCGGCGAGGATCGCTGCCGGCGCAACGAAGAACGCAAGCAATGTCAGACTCAGTCGCACCCGATACGAGCGTGACCACCGCGTTCGACGTACGCGCAACCATCGCCCGAATGCGCCGTCGGCCATCGCACTCGCGCCCCACAGAAGCAGCACCACGCCGAGATCGAGCAGCACGAGCAGCGCGCCGCGCGGAATGAGTACATCTGGGCTGCGCAGATCGACTTCGACGTGGACGCGTCGCGCGCCGCTGCGCCCACCCACGATGCCGTCGCCGTGCATGAAGGTGCCGCGTCGCCGCCAGCTTAGCGGCTGTTCGGCTGCGTCGCCGTCCGACGTGGCCGCCACTGTCAGTCGATACGCTGGTTCGAGGGGACGTGCGCCGGTAATGCCCGTCAACGCCGCGAAGGGATCGGACGACCGAAGGCCCGTCGTCGGCGGCACCGCGACCGTGGTCACCGTACCGTCGCTATACGGGATGGCCGCGACCAGAATCGTCGACGGACCGTCTTCCGCTGGGAAAATTGCGGCGATGCCACTCTGTCGCACGAGCGCAGCGCTCAAGGCCGGCACGGTGACCGTATCGCTGATCGGCGCGAGCGAAATCTCGAGCATCGGCGTGGTTGCTTGCGTCGGGCTCCACCGCGCGATGCGGGCGGGATACCCAGCCAATGCAAGGTTACTCGCGGCAAATCGACGTAGGAGCACATCGCTTTCGGCGGCAGGCTGCACATCCATCGTGAGCGAGAGCGCGAACTGCCGCAAAAAAGTCAACGCGTTTTCGTCGGTCGCCGAAATACGCGGCATGTCGTGCTCCGCCGCGGTCATCCGCGCGCGCGCAATTTCGCCCCACGTCAAAGTCACCGCGCCAGCACCGGCCACTACCGCAGCGCCCAGCACGAGTGCCACGCCGCGGCGGGTAAACGCCAAGGCGCCGACGGCGACAATCCAGCAGATGGGATACCACGACGGCCACGCGCCCGGTGCCTGCCAGAGCGATGGCGCAATCATCGCCGACCCGATCGCCAACAGCGGTGCCGTAATGGGCGGTACACCGCGACGACGCCCTAGCGCCGATTGTCCGAACGTCGCACCAGCCAGCAACACCGTGGCACCAGCCAGCGCCAACGCAAGCTGCCAAGCGATCCAAAGGTTCGTGCTCGCCCCGGATTGTGGCAGGTGAATGCCGCGCGCGAGGTCGCGCAGCAAAAACGGACCGAGACCGGCGACGAGTACCGCGAGCACGCCCGAGACAGCGCGCGAACGCGTCAAACGGGTCACACGCGACGCCCGCATCACCAGAAACAGCGTCGCCAACAGGAGCGAAGCGGTCAGCAACAACGCCGCGACGTTGGCCGTCAGTCGCCCCCCCATCGGCGCGTAGTAGCTCGATGCGTCAAACAACGTCGACACATTTGACAGCGCGTTGAGCGGCGCGACGGCGACCGCCCAGAGCAGACCGAGGGTCGTTGCCACGCGATGTACCGTACGTGCAGGCCGGCGCCAGCTCATGACCAACACGAGCAACACCGCGATCGCGAGCGGCACTCCCGATCGCCCCCGGGCACGCTGCAACAACGCCTCCTGCGTTTCGCCCTCGGAAAACGCCAATGCACGTACTCGCGCGAGTCGCGACGCGCCGTCGGTCACCAGCACAACCGTCGATCCGGGCACGACACGCGCCGAATCCGGCGACTCGACGACCGTGCGGTCGATGGCGATGCGGCCAGCCAAGGTTTGCGTCAGCGACTGCACGAACCGATCGGCCGGTGGCGCGGACGCGACCAACGCGATCGCGACGGCCTGCACCGACCCGTCGGCGGAGATCGCGCGCGACACGAGCGATGTGTGAAACGGCCCTTCGACAAGTTGCGTGCGCGCGACGCCTTTCGGCGCGATGGGCGTACGCGTCTGGCCGACGCGCGCGACCAGACGATTCCCGACGAACAGCAGCAGGCCCGTCTCGACGTTGCCGCCAATCGGCGGTGCCCGCAGCGTCGATACGGGCACATCGGCACTCAGCAGTTGGCGCACCATCGCGGTATCGGCCACCGTGGCCTGTGCCACGTCCTTCAACTCGGCCGCTACCTGCGTCAGCTTGGCCGCGACACGCTGCCCGCGCTCCTCACGTTCCGCCGCTGACCACGACGCCCAATCGCGGGCCACCGCGTTGAGCGTGCGCGTCTCGCTCGCCGCGATTATCACGCCGGCCGCGAGCCAGAGGACAGCACCGATGGCCCACGCGCGAGGCGCACGGGTCCAGCGAGTTGCGATCGCCGCACCGAGCGTACCGAGCGCTGCGACGAGGAGTAACGGCCAGTCGGGGGCCTGTTGCCATTGCGCGAGCGCCACGACGGCTCCCACCGCGCACACCACCCACGCGAAGGGCCATTTCACATCAGTGCCGTGCGCGCGCGCGGTCGTTCGACGAGTGTCGGGAATGGGCGGCTCGGGGCGCAGTTCAACGGGCATCGCCGCACAATACCCCGTATGCCGCGCAATGGCGAAGGGGCCGCGACACGAGCAGCGGACCAAGATGGCGACAACGAATGCGCGAAAGGGTCGCCGTCTCGTGCTCCGAGGTAACTACCTTTCGTAGATGCTCCCGATCACGCGCGCCCGCGCCACCATTTTGCTGCTGCTGGCAGCACCGCTTGCCGCACCGCTTGCCGCGCCGCAGGTGCTGCACGCGCAGGGTGAGCGACTCGATGCCGGCAGCTTCACGGTGTTTGCCGCCGGACAGCGCGTGGGGCGCGAGCAATTTTCGATTCGGCGCATTGCCTCGCAGGACGGTGGCGTCCTCGAATGCCGCGCCGAATCCGCGACCGGTGAACAGCGATCGGCGATGCGGCTCGAGACGGATTCGGCCGGCACGCCGGTGCGCTACTCGCTCGAGGAACGCACGGGCGCCGAGATCACGCGCCGGCTTGGCGGGCAGCGTCTTCGCGGGCGATTCGCGACCTTGGCACGCGGCGTGACCGGCGAGGCAGCGCGCGAATATGTGCTGTCGCCCGGCGCGATCATTCTCGAAGAAGACGGGCTGGCGCAGTACGCCCTGCTACTGCGTGGGCGACAGGCCACCGTCGATGTCGGTCAATCGATTCCCACGCTGACGCCAACGGAGAATCGCCAAGGGATCGTGCGTCTGGTGCTGGAGTCGCAGCAGGACACGGTCACCATCGCCGGGGCAAAGCGCGTGGCATGGCGATGGCGTGCGGTCCCCGTCAGCGGCGACGCGCGCACCATCTGGGCAGACGCGGAAGGCCGCATCCTGCGCGTGTATTTGGCGGCACGTGGACTCGATGCGCTGCGCGACGATGTACCGCGCGACGACCCGCTGCGAGGTGAGCCATCGCGTGCCGAGCCGTCGCCCAGCGCTGCGTCCAACGGCACTGGCACCCTGTCCGGAACACGCCACGCGCGTATCGAGGCCCCCACCTGATGCGCCCCCGTCCGGCAGTACGCGCTCGGTTCTACACCTCAGCGTCTGTTGAAACCGCACGATCAGGCGGCGCGTATGGCCCCCTGCGAACGACCTCCCCACGACCTCATCACATGCGCCTCCCTGCACTCTTGCTCGCGCTGGCCACGGCCAGCGGAGCGATTTCTCCCGCCATCGCGATTGCGCAGGCCGGCGGCACCGCGCCGACCGCTACGGCGGCACCCGGCTCGCTACTCACGCTTGCCGACGCGATCGCCCTCGCCCGCAAGAACAATCCTGGGCTGGCCTCCGCGACGAACGCGCGGCGAACGGCCGCGTCCATCGTCCGTGCGGCCAACGGCGCCTTTCTCCCAAGCGTCAACACAAGCGCTGACGCCGGCTTCCGCGAAGGGCGCCAGACGTTCTTCCAAGGACAGGCCTTCGGTTCGACCAACGATCAGCTCAACACCGACGTCAGCGCATCGGCCTCGCTCAACCTCTCCGTCGGCGCGCTGAACGACCGACGGCAGGCGTATTTCAATCAGAGCGCGACGGAAAGCGACATCGCGGCTGCGCAACAGACGCTCCGCATCAACGTCACGACGCAGTACCTGACCGCGCTGCAAGCCCAAGCGCGAGCGACCCTGCAAGACACGTTGGTCGCGACGACGTCCGCGCAGTTGCAGCTGGCACGGGCGCGCTTGCAAGTCGGGTCCGCGACGCAGTTGGACGTCTCGCGCGCGGAAGTGGCGGACGGGCAGCAGCGCGTCGCCGCGATTAACGCGCGTAATCAAACGGCGATTGAAATCGTGCGGCTGTTTCAGCAGATCGGAGTCCCGCCCACTGCCGGGGCACGTCTGGATGCGAATCTGGTTGCCGCGCCGAACGTCGAGCTGCAAACCATTCTCGACCTGGCGCGCAAATCCAATCCGCAACTCGAAGGGCTGCGCTTGCGCGGCGAAGGCTTCGAGCGGGCCATCGCGTCGGCGCGCGGCAGCTATTTTCCGTCGCTCGCGTTATCGGCCAGCCTCTCGGCCTTCACCAATCGCTTCACGAGCACGAACTCGCTGATTACCAGTGGTCAGGCCAGCGCGGCGGCATCGAAAGCCGGCTGCATTCGGAGCGAGGAAGTGCGCGCAGCGCTCAACCTCTCCAACCAGCTCGCGCAGTGCCAGGCGATCGCGTTCACGTCATCGTCCGAGCAGACCATTCGCGACGCGCAAGCGAAGTACCCGTTCGATTTCACGCGTAACCCGTACAGCCTGCAGGCCGTATTCTCGTTGCCGGTATTCAACGGGTTCCGTCGCGAACAAGCGGTTGAGCAGGCCGTCGTGCAACGCCGCAACGCGGCGAACGATTTGCGCACGCAAGAATTGAAAGTGAGCGCCGATGTCTCCGCAGCGTATCTGTCGCTGACCACCGCGCAGCAGACGGTGACATTGCAGGAACAGATCGTCGCGACGGCACGCACGGTGCTCACGTTGGCGCAGGAGCGCTATCGCGTCGGTTTGATCAGTCTGGTCGAACTGGTGCAGGCACGCGGCGATTTCGAGAAGTCCGAAAGCGATCGCATCAATGCAGTCTATGACGTTCAGCGGGCGTTCACGGCGTTGGAAGCCGCGGTCGGCCGTCCTCTTCGCTAACAGGAAAAATTATGACCAGGACCGTCAAGTTCGGGATCGGCGCCGTTGTCGTTGCAGCGGTTGCCGGCCTGGCCTACGTCAGTGCCCAGAAGAATCAATCCAAGCCCGTCGAAGTGCGGACGGAAAAAGTCGAAGCGCGTGATCTCGTCGCATCCGTGACGGCCAGCGGGCAAATTCAGCCGCGTACCAAGGTCAACGTCAGCGCCGACGTGACGGGGAAGATCGTGCGGCTCGCGGTCAAAGAAGGCGACATCGTCAAGAAGGGCCAGTTCCTGCTGCAGATCGATCCGGAGCAGGTGACGGCCGCCCTGCAGCGCGCCGAAGCGGCACTCGCCTCAACCAAGGCGCAGGAAGCGCAGTCGCGCGCCAACCTGCTGCAGGCGCAGAAAAACTACGATCGCCAGGTCGCGCTCAAGTC